>NZ_BAAGPH010000034.1:0-188531 GCF_054784355.1 Alkalibacterium psychrotolerans
ATGACCTTCTTCTGTAGGCATCCTGTTCGAAAACACATTATTTTGGAAGAAAGTATCTGCCTAATTTAAAAAATGGCAGTTTGTTCAAAAAAACAGGTTAAATTTAAAGCTATGAATTATTCAGGTTAGAGCTTAATAATATAGAGAAGAGTTACAAAGGAAAAACAATTTTATCGATTGACCATCTTAAAGTGTACCAGAATGAGAAAATCGGTATAGTTGGAGAAAATGGGCAGGGAAAGAGCACACTACTGAACTTAATTAATCAGTCAATTCAGCCTGATAGTGGTCATGTGCATAAACACATTTCCTTTCACTACTTCAAACAAATAGATAGGCTTAAGACTATCGACTATGAAAATATGGATCCGGAACTTGTTTCCAGACTGGGTGTTCCTGAATCTCCTAGCCAGTATTTCAGCGGTGGAGAAGAGACGCGTCTAAAATTAGCTGACTTGTTTTCCAACTATTCGATGGGACTCTTGCTGGACGAACCGACCACTCACTTGGACACCAAAGGGATTCGATTTCTGATGAATGAATTGACCTATTATTATGGCACCTTACTGGTCGTCAGTCACGACAGACAATTTCTCGACAAAGTGGTGGATACCATTTGGGAAGTGGCTAATGATGAGGTAACTGTTTTCAAGGGGAACTACAGTAGTTATCAGGAGCAGAAAGAGCAGATGAAGTTAGAAAATGAACGGCTGCATAAAAACTATCAGAAAGAAAAGTCTCGCCTGTTGAAAGCTGCCCGACAAAAGGAAGAACAAGCCAAAAGTGTCAGCAATGTGAGTCAAAAGCAGAAGAATCGTAACATTAAACCCAGCAGATTATCTTCTACAAAGCAGAAAGATACCGTCCAGAAAGCTGCTCATAAAACGGCGAAAGCCATTGAAAAAAGAGTAGAGAATCTCGATGCAGTCGAATTGATTTCAGAACCAAAGGCTATCCATTTCCCGGCTTCCACCACTGTCAGTATACACAATCCCTATCCTATTATTGGGGAAGCCGTTTCTATATGTAGAGGAGGAAAGGTGCTCCTTGATGCGTGCGATTTTCAATTTAAAAAAGGGAAGAAAATTGGAATAGCTGGGCCGAATGGTTCCGGTAAAACGAGTTTATTGACTCATATCCTAAACTATCAAGAAGGCATCACTCTCTCTCCAAAGGTTAAATTTTCAGTGTACAAACAGATGAGTTACAAGTTTACAAAAGAAATTAGTGTGATTCATTATCTTATGCATGAATCGGAGTACCCGGGGTCCATTGTCAGAGCAGTACTCAATAATATTGGGTTTACGCATCAGAATATTAATCAGTCCGTCACTGAACTGAGCGGTGGCGAAGCAACTCGTCTAGCTTTAGCTAAACTGTTTACTGACCCAAGTAATGTTCTGATATTGGATGAACCAACCAATTTTATCGATGTAAAAACCATTGAAGCGCTGGAAGAGCTACTAAAATCTTACAAGGGAACAGTACTCTTCACTTCACATGATGAGTATTTTATGACAAAAATTGCCGATGAAATTTGGGAAATAAAGGATAAAAAGCTAGTCATGAAGTAGCAGAAAAAACCTATCAGACATTGGTCTGGTAGGTTTTTCGGTGTAGTCATATTCTTTACTCTTGTTAGAAAGTAGACAAGCCACTCCACTCCTGGAAGCGGTAGAGCATATTTTTCCAGCTGGTGGATTCGGCGTGTTCAGTGTAGTCAGCGGTATAGGTGCCGTCCTGATTTTCCCAGATACGATCAAAGAAAGTAAGCATGGCGTCTATTTCATGCTGGCCTTTCTGCCCACTAATCAACACATTTGTCTCAAGGTTTAAGTCGTCCATATTCCGACGGGTAAAATTGGTCGAACCGCCAATCGTTGTGACAGTTTCAGCCGTTTCATGGATAAAGAACTTCGCGTGGAACTGTTCGCCGTTTGACTCGTACCAGCGAACGGCAATGTTACTGTCTCCCTCGGTCAGTTCATGAGCCACAGGCCGGTTCGGGATGCCAACTTTCTCGTTTCCAAAAGCATCCTGATTGATATCCAGAACAAGCTGCACGCTGACGCCGCGTGAATCTGCTTCCTGTAAAGCGTTTATGACGTCACGGTCAGATAGATAAAACATACCGATTTTTATATAATCTTCAGATTCGGCCTCGGCAATCGTACTGAGAAGGGCTTCCTTAATTTTTCCTTCTGTCAGTAACTGGACGGTGTAGGTATCGTCACTTTCTTCACTATCATATTTAATCTCAAGTGAATCAAATATAGCCGTGTCGTAGCCGGACATCTCTGCGACTGCCTTTTCAGAAGCCAGTAGGTCATTTAACAATGGCCCTTGAATCGCATAAGCGATATTTGAATGAAAGGCACTGGCATCATGCGGATTGGCTGAGGTCACCAGTCCTTCTCGTTCGTTCATCACAACTTTCCGGTGATTTGCCTTGAAGTGGAGCAGGTGGGCAAAAGAGTTGACGTTCACACCCGGACCGGTCGCCCTAAAAATATTGGGAAGGTAGCCGGCATCAGATGTTCCCAGCCAACTTAAAAACGTTCGCGCAGGTCCCGAATAAACAGGGTTTGAGTCCCTTAAAGGAGACAAGTCTGTCAGAATGACATCTATTCCAGCATCCTTCATTTGTGCAAGGGGATCGGGTGTATAGGTGCCGTAAAAGGTGTTGATGGGATCTGTGATAAAGATAATCGGCATATCCGGCTGGGTCATTTTTTTATGTATAAGGGCATCTGCCAGCTCAGAGGATAACGACGGAAAATCTAAGTCCGGGTCGGTGTGGTCATAGTCATCGTTAAACAAGAACATATCGATGACTATAAAATCTTCAGCTTCATCAATCATCTGATAGATATAATCAAAAATTTCCTGTTCGTGTTCAACTTCCCCTTCCTCATTTGCGTAGGTCAAATCGTATAAAAACTGTAAGCTACTTGTTTCATGCCTCTCACCGGCAACAGAAATACCAGCAGGCAGTGGTTTAAAGGTATGAAAGATCGCCTGAATAATTGGAAGCAGTATCAGGGCAGAAACAAGGCCGAGTACTATTTTTTTGCGTCTAGAAAATGATTTATTATTTTTCCTTGTTTTACGCTTGTTTAATTTGGACATAAAAAACCTGCTTTCTCTAATAAATGGGTTGTTTGATTTAGAGTTAGTTTATCATAAAAAGAGATAAACTACTCCTTTATTTAAGTTGAAAAAAGCATATGAATGCATAAAAAGAGAACCCAAAAGCCAATTAAGTCTTCCGGGTTCTCCATACTCTTTATTGAGTTACTTATAATCGATTATTTAAATATCGCCTTCACTTCAACGTAATCCTCAACACCGTAGAGACCGTTCTCTCTTCCCAGTCCGGACTGCTTGTATCCACCGAACGGGGCTTTTGGTGAACGGGAAGCGTCATTAATGATGATGTTACCTGTTTTCAGTCTGCGAGCAACTGCAATGGCTTCGTCTTCCGGTCCGACAACACCGCCTGACAGGCCGTAAATCGAATCGTTGGCCAGTTCGATAGCTTCTTCAACCGAGTCGTAGGTCAGAACCACAAGGACAGGGCCGAAGATTTCTTCCTGAGCAATGGTCATGACATTTTTTACGTTAACAAAGACAGTCGGTTCCACATAATAGCCTTTGCGGTCCATCTTGTTTCCGCCAACCAGGATTTCAGCGCCTTCTTCTTTACCTTTTTCGATATAATTCAGCACAGTTTCCATCTGATCTTTGGAGACAAGCGGGCCGACCATGGTGTCTTCTTCATTTGGATCGCCCACTTTAATGTCTTTGTAGTAATCCTTGATAACCTCTTTTGTTTCTTCCAGTTTATCTTTTGGAACAAACAGGCGAGAGAGGGCAGAACAGGTCTGTCCCTGGTTATGAAGCAGTGTATTCGCTGAATTTTTGACAGCGAGTTCCAGGTCGCCACCTTTAAGGTAGACCATAGGTGATTTTCCGCCTAGTTCCAGAACGATCTGCTTCACTGTCGTCTTAGCTTTTTCATACAGGCTCTTACCGACCTTAGTCGATCCTGTAAATGAAATGACGGATACATCTTCATGACTGGTCAGGTAGTCACCCGTAGAGCTGCCGTCACCTGTAATCAAGTTGAAGACACCATCGGGAAGACCGGCTTTATCTACGATATCTGCTAATAGAAGAGCAGTTAGGGGAGTCAGGTTAGGTGGCTTCACCACAACCGTATTTCCTGCCAGAAGAGCAGGGGTAATCTTACGCTGAATCTGATTAAGCGGGTAGTTCCAAGGCGTGATGCAGGCTACAACACCATATCCCTCTTTGATCACCGTCGCATTGTCGACTTCTTCTTCGAATGAGAAGTTATCTATTTCTTCAAGCGTTGCGCCCATCTCTTTTTCGGCGAGGCCGACTTGCGTATTCTTGGCAAACTGTCGTGAGGTCCCGAGTTCCTCGATCATCGTTTCGATCAGTTCCTCTTCACGTTCCTTGATGCCGTCAAGAATCTTCTGTACATACTCGGCACGCTTGGAAGGGTCTGTTGTGTTCCAGTCATCAAAAGCTGCTTTGGCCGCTGATACTGCACGGTTCACATCTTCTTCATTGGCGTTGACTACTTTATCGATCACTTCTTCAGTTGTCGGATTAATGACGTCTGCGTAATCATCAGACTGCGCATCCTGCCATTTTCCGTTGTAATATAAGGTTTGTTTTGTCAATTGACTCGCCTCCTAATTCCTATTATGCAAAAAAAGGTGGGAGATGCCAAACGAAAGAGCTTGAACGATATTAGCTCATGAAGTATCTAATGCGTTATTAAGCCCCTATTCAAAAAAAGAAAGCTCAAAGGGTGGACAAGGTGGTCTTTCCTTTAAACTTTCCGAGTATTCTATTTTATTTGCTACACAGGACATCAATTTTACTAACGATTAATTGAACATCTAATTTATCAAAGTATAGAGCTGTTCAGCTATGGCCTGATAGCCTTCTTCATTTGGGTGAAAGTAATCCTCATAGAGAAAGTTTTCCATCTGATCCTGGAACAGATCAAAGGTCGGGACATATGTGGCATCAGGGTGTGACTCTACAAGTGAACGGGTATCGTCATTCCATTCAACAAGGTAATCGCTCAATTCTGGAATGATCAGACTGTATGGGTTATACAAGCCGATAAGGGCAATTTGAGATTCCGGATTCAGCTTTCGGATGTCACCGATAATGATTTCCAGATTGTCCAGATAGGCATTAAGTGTGTCTAGGAAGGCCACGGGCAGATCCAGATCTCTTTGAAAAGCCAGACGATTCAAGTCATTTCCTCCAATAGAGATGACAACCAGATCCGCTTCAGCAATAGTCGCATCGTTTTCTCCTGTTTCAATCAAGTCGACAAGCCGACTGCTGGTGTAACCGGATATGGCCAGATTGGTCAAAGTCTCATCACCGTTCCGGTCCATTAACTCGAGGTACCGGTCACCGATGCCGGAGCTTTCTTCGTCACCAACACCGGAGCCTATGGAGTCTCCGAGGATGACTATATTATTGATTTCTTCTTGAGGGACAGGTTCTTCTACTAGCTCAGACTCATCATCTTCCTGTACACCTTCATCTTCATCTCCAATTATGGATAATAGACCGACATAGGCAATGAATGCTAGCAGAGCCACTGTAATTAACAGCATAAGGATTCGTATTTTCTTTTTCATCGTTAATACTCCTAACAGACCTCTTTTCAATTAGGCCAATCGAAATAAGTGAGCGGGTTTTAGATTGCATGTTAATCGGTATGGATTAAGTTATCTATATTGTAGCATTATATAAGTGAAGTAATGTAGCAGAACGCAGAAAAGCCAGACAGTTTTGCGAAAGTAGGATGTCTGGCTGACTATATATCAAAGAATAAAGATCGAAGCATAAGCAGCAGGAAGAAAGCAGATTTCTGACCTAAACGCTTTTCACCCTGACTTGTATTTCAGTGATCAGATTCGTCTGGTTGTCATAAACAGTATCATGCAAGGCACGCTCGTAGAAGTAGCTGTCGAGTGGAAGGTTATGCTGTCTGCTGAAATCGATCAGTTTCCGGTAAGGATGATGCAGCTCTTCTTCAGGCCCTTGAAAGACGATGCGAAGATAACTGCCAGCTGGTTTGGTATGAGTAGCTGATTCAGCCGAAGCGGCTTTGATATAGAAGTAATCGTACTGTTCAGTAAAAGGATTCTCGAGCTTTTTATCCACATTGATAAGGGTGCCATATTCATTGTTGGCAAGAAAGTGCAGATCCTTGTCATGAACTAAGGCGATGGCATCCATGATCCAGTCTGTCGGAGAGCGATTTTCCATTGGATGGCTGAGAACAAGGTGGTCCGTCGTGCAGTTTATCAGTTCAACTTCCATATGCGGCCGTTCAGCAATACTGATGTAGTGAAGCTTTCTGTCAATCGTATGCCTAATGCGTTCCAGTGCCTCCAGTTTGCGGTCGACATCACTGAGCCTGCTCTGAAGAGAGAGCTTGAAATCATGAAAGTCTCCAGAGAGGACCTTTTTGATTTCAGCCAGAGGCATATTCAGTTCCTTTAATGAAAGGATCAGACTCAAATCAAATACCTGTTTCAGCGTATAATAACGGTAGTCGTTCTCTCCTTTGAATTCAGGAGAGAAGAGCCCGATTTCGTCATAGTAATGAAGTGTGCGTTTATTGATGTCCACCAGTTCAGCCAGTTCGGCAATTCTGAGGCTGTTCTTTTTCTTCATAAGATAATCAGTCCTTCCCCTTGACTCTACAGTTACTGTAGCCTTTATACTTAATATAGTCAATGATCAGTAATCGTCATTAGATTGAAAGGGGACAGTATCATGCTGAGAATTGGTATCGTAGTATTAGGTGTAGAAAAATGGAAAGAGTGTCGGACAGTAGCAAAGACCGTTCTTCCGTACCTGAAAAAAATCGGGAAGCGGGCTTATGGCACCTCATTTGAATTGATCGATCTGGAAAAGTACAATCAGTCTCTTGACGGCGAATGGAATTTGACTGAAAAAGGACTGAAAAAGTTCAATGAGAAAGATGGCTTCATTTTTGTTCTGCCAACCTTCTCAGAAGAAGTGCCGGAGAGTTACCAGTCATTTTTCAGCCATATCCATAGGGAGCTGCAGCATAAATCCGTTATGACGATCTGTTTTGGTGACAAGGATGAAAAGAGGCATACAATGGAGCAGCTGAATATCTGTCTTCTTAAATATGATCTGGCCTTGCCCGCGACCGATATCTTTGTGCCGAAGTATACCTTTGTCGAATGGGAAACCAAGCCGGATATAGAGAACATGATTACGGACCACGTAAACGATTATCTGCACTGGGCCATGAGTACGAAGTATCTGAGGAACATCAGAAAAAGTCTAGTCATGTAATAGTGATATTCAGGCTCTTCCTACAAACGGGAAGGGCCTTTTATAATGCTAACTGCTTAAGTTCCAAGTTAATGGGATAAAAAGACGGAAACTTTTATATAAATAAAGTTTCCGTTTAGATATTAGATATTAACCTATACAACGAGCGCTTTCATTTTTTATTTAAGAATGAAGCCGGATTAGATCGGCTCATAGATTTCTATTAGTGAACCAGAAGGGTCCCTAAAATGAGCAACTTTGATGCCCCAATCTTCCTGTTCGGTTGGTTTACTGATAAAGGAGACGCTGTTTTTTAATTTCTGATAAGTTTCTTCAACGCTGTCTACTTTGAAGATTAAAACTGTTCTATCGTCTTTTCTAGCATCAGTAGAATAATCTTGTCCTATTGCTTCAACCATCTGTTTACGTTCAAAGATTCCTAAAGTAGCGCCGTTAAATTTGAAATCAGCATAATTAGAATGTTCATTTCCCCAAGAAACCTCAAAGCCCATAACATCTCTATAAAATAGGAAACATTCTTTGTAATTGTCTACAAGTAATTGAATATGAGTCAGTTCCATTAAAACACCTCTTATATGATTTTTTTTATTTCTGATTTTTTAACGCATGCTAACGCCTGTTTTTCTATTGTATTCTCCTCCCCGTTAGTTGAATGAAGAAGCAGTTTTTAATTATACGTTATCATAATGTAAGTGTATCATATACTCGATATTTGGACTTGGATTCCTTCAATAAATAGATGACTGATTTTAATTTACTTATCTGCTAAGTAACTGAGAAGCATAGAAAAAAGTAGTGAAAATGTAGACCTATAAGTTTTTTAGGTGAGAAAACTATCATTTAAGTTAATTAATAGCGAAAGATTCCGATAATAAATAAGTAGCCGCTGATAGTGGACTAACTTACATAGTACAAATTGGGGGAAGTAAATTGAAAATTACGACTAAATTATTAGGTTCTTATCTGATACTGGCAGTCATCGTACTGGTATTAGGTGGCTTGGAGCTTTTCGGGCTTCAAATCATGAACGATAATTCTAATGAACTCTATACGGAACGGGTACAGCCGACGATCATTCTATCTGAAATCGCCCAGCTGATGGAAAATACTCGGGTACATATGCTGACCGGTGTTATTAATGCTGATCCGTCAAGAGGAGAACCGGCGCTTGAAAATATCGATCGAATTGAGGAGCTCCTTGCTGAATATAGTAACCGTACTTTTTATGAGGAAGAAGCGGTTCTTGTCGAAGAACTGAATAGATACTGGGACAATTATTCTGAGCTGCTACATGAAGCTGGAGATTCCCTAGTTGAGCAGGACTTTACCGAAGCAATGAATGGAATTAGACGTGCTGGATCCCAGTATGGAGGAGTAAATATGTATCTGAATGACCTGCTGGAAATGAATGAAATCTTATCTGAACAAGCATTCAGTCAGAATCAGTCCGTATACATCGCTCTTAGAAATATTATATTGATTGTAAGTGTACTTGCTACAGCTTTTGCCATTGTAATTGGCCTGTTCATGGGACGAATCATCGGACGACCGTTGACCTCCATCTCGAGCAAACTGAACGATGTTGCGGATGGAAAGCTGACGGGTCAGACGATTCGCACAAAACGTAAAGACGAAATCGGCATGCTTGAACAGGCAACCAACAAGATGCAGGAAGAGCTGCGTCACATCATTACCTCAGTATCGAACGCAACTCATCATGTCCTGAGTTCCAGTGAAGAACTGACTCAGTCCACAAACGAGGTTGTCCAGGGAGCTGATCAGATTGCGATAACTATGCAGGAGCTCGCATCCGGATCAGAATCACAGGCTACTTATACCAGCGATCTTTCAGAGAGTATGAGTGCATTCGTTCACACAATCGAGCAGTCAGTTGAGGAGAGTGAGCGCATTTATCAGACCTCCACTAAAGTACGCGGTCTGACAGATGAGGGGCGTCTGATGATGGACTCCTCAGTCACACAAATGCAGACCATCGATGAGATCGTCAAGCAGTCTGTCGAAGGAATGAGAGGACTGGATACAAAATCCAGTGAAGTGTCCGAACTGGTCACAGTCATTGAAGGAATTGCAGAACAGACGAATCTTCTGGCGCTGAATGCGGCAATTGAAGCGGCACGTGCCGGCGAGCAGGGCAAAGGCTTCGCTGTAGTAGCTGATGAAGTCAGAAAACTGTCGGAAGAAGTTTCCGGTTCCGTTGTGGAAATTACTGACATCGTTAGACGCATGCAGGAAGAATCTGCACAAGTCGTTGGTGCACTGGAAAATGGGTACAGTGAAGTTCAGAAAGGAACTACTCAGATTCAGGAGACCGGGAAGACCTTCAACAGCATTTCATCTTCAGTTGAACAAATGGAACGGACGATACGAAGAATTACTGAAAAGCTGGCAGACAACAAGGAACAGACTGTCAATATGAGTTCCAGTGTAGAAGAGATCGCGTCGATTTCTGAAGAGTCGGCTGCGGGTATCGAACAGACGTCGGCATCGGCTCAACAGTCAAACAGCACGATGCAGGAAGTCTCTGCAAGCTCAGAAGAACTGGCCCGTCTGGCAGAAGAACTGAACCAGCTGGTCGAACGCTTCGAACTATAGGACTAGTAGAATAATAAGGAATTTAACCCGGATTGAGTGATCAGTTGATCGCCCTGTCCGGGTTTTACTGTGTGCAGGGCAGGAATGACATCAGTAGCATAGGCTAAATGCAGTTGCGGAGGTCGGTTCGAGTCGAAGATGCAGTTATAAATCGTCTACTTATAGTTCAGTTCAAACGGCTGGTACGGAAATGGAGTTAGAGTGATTCTAGTTATAGTTCAGGCGTCTCCTTTAGATTAACTTGCCACTAGAAGGGGTCTAGAGGAAGCTTTGTGCGAGAATAAGAATTAAGCTACAGCTAGAGGCGCCCTAATGATAGTTTAGCTTCATAGAAAGAAATAAACTACAGCTGAAAAGGATCTAATGACAGTTATCCCCCAGAAAAAATGTCGGAACTAAAAGTAAAAACAAGACTACTGTGAGTTCAGCAGCATGGCACTCTCCTAAGGTGCAGCTAAACAGGCATAACGACTAGTATACCTTGAATTACTCGACTCAAAAAGCAGGTAAAGCTCTTGAAGAATGAAGAATCTGCTCAGGCAGATTCAACTGCCTTTAGATAGACATGATTAGTCATAAACGTTCTCTCCTTTTCGGATATCTTATAAAAGAAAGTCTGGCCTTAACAAAAGAGTGTGCTAAGATAAGGGTGAATAGGTAGATCATGATCACTATGAATGATGCTTTGCCAGAAAGCGTTACGGGAGGTCACACAATGAGTAGAGAAACAGAAGCAGTGGAAGTCATTATTGTTGGAGCGGGATTAGCTGGTTTATCAGCCGCCCGTGTGGTTGATGGCAGCGGACTGAGTTACAAAGTTCTTGAGGCAACAGACCGGGCCGGAGGAAAAGTTTATTCAGGATGTAACGAGCAGGGAGAGTATGCTCTGGAACTGGGAGCACAGTTTGTCAATAAGGATATGACTGAGCTGACTAGGCTAATTGAAGAAAGCGGGATGCATTTAAAGCGTACCGTTTCAAAGTCAGACAGTGTCTATCTGCACGCAAAAACACGGACGGACGTTGGCGCGTTCATCGAATCCGTCGATGAAGAAATTGTTCATAGCGAGACTGACACGCGTCTGTCCCTTGCCCAGACGATAGAAGATTGGGTAGAAAACGAACAGGAAGAAGCAATAGCCAAGAGTTTTTTCACTGAAGAATCAACTGTCAGTACCGAGCACATTCTTGCCGAAAGCTTTCTCGAAACGATTGAGCGGTACGCGTCTGAACTGGATGACCTTACACATCAGGCATCCGGGCAGCTCACACAGGTAGTCGATTATCTTTCGTCTCAGCTGAAAGTAGAGATTTTGTTCAACCATCCAGTTGAATCTGTTGAGTATGAAGATGGTCTATATACATTAAATACGAGCAATGGGAAGAGTCATCATGCCAAAGCTGTCATATTTGCGATTCCTCCAACGGCCGGAAGCCGCATTAAGTTTCCGGAAGAGCTGAAGACTTATTACGAGCCATTTCTGACTAGCTACATCGATGGGTCAGTTATTAAAGTGTCTCTAACATATGAGCAACCATTCTGGCATGACTATGACATGAACGGGAAATCCGTTCATGTAGAAGGAATCGTCTATGGTGGTTACGATGGGCTGAGTGTTTCCGACTCTTCAAAGGAGGGAGACCATCCAAGATTGACTGCCTTTATTGGAGGAGATTTGGCGAAAGACTTGGTGGAGCGGTCAGAACAGGATCGTCATCAGTTTGTGCTGGATAGATTGAGAGACGTCCTGGGTGATCAGGTGGAGGAATACTTGGATTACAGAGAAAGCATCTGGGTCGACCATCCATATTATGGGGGAGGATACAGCGGGCAGGTGCATGTGGCGGGATTACCGGAATCGCCTGATAAACTGCGAACGCCTTTTAAGTTATCTGTTTTTGCAAGTACAGAGCTGGCTGAAGCTTTTCCAGGCTTTATGGAAGGGGCACTCCGGTCAGGAAAGTCTGCAGCAGAGAAGATAATCAACCTCGTCGACTAATTAGAGAAACGTTGACTTAGTTATAATAATGAACCGGTAGACAGGGTGATGAACAACTATATTTTTATGTTCATCACCCTGTATCTTTTTCACAGACTTAGGAGTATGATGAGTGTAAATAATCAGATAAGAGATAAGGACTGAGTAGAGATGAGGATAAAGCGGAGTATTTTACTTATGGCGGTCTTCCTTCTGACAGCCTGTGCGTCAGAATCCGAAGGGGATATGAGCGATGAGTCGACAGGGTATGACGGTGGAGGAACCGCAGTGACGGAAGACTCGGCTGATATGGATATGGCAGGAGAAGTCGGGGAATCACCGGAGAGTTCAGGTGAACGGCTTATTGGAGAGAAAGTCATTCGAACGGCAAATATGGACTTTGAAACGGTCGAGTACTCTGAGACTGTTACTTATATTCGTGAATTGGTCACGCGACACGACGCATTTATCGAACATTCCTATGAATCCAGCCATACACCGGGCGGGGGAGCATCCAGACAATACAGAATGATTGATTACACCCTGCGTGTACCGACGGAACATCTGACGGCTTTTCTGAATGATTTGGAAGGTGTTCAGGCTCAGAAAATCAGTGAACAGATAGGAACTGAGGATGTCACGCAGTTCTATAGAGATACCGAAGCAAGAGTGCAGGTTCTGGAAAACAAGGAAGAACGGTTGAACGAGCTGCTGGATCGAGCCGAGACGATTGAAGAAATCATTCAGATCGAAGACAGTCTGAGTCAGACTATTGCAGAGAGAGAAAGTCTGCAGTCCCAGCTGGATTATTATGATGACCTGATCGACTACACATCAGTTTACCTTACCGTAACGGAACGTCCTCGTCTGTCAGGCGAACGTGGAGATGGCATTTCATTCTTCCAACGGATTCAGGATGCGATTGTCGACTCATTTTATGCGTTCTACTACATTTTGCAGGACTTGGTCATTTTCCTGATCTACGCTCTTCCGTTCATCATCGTTATCGGTATCGTCGGATGGCTGATTTGGTTTGTTACTAGACGAGTGAAAAACAAGAAGAGGCCTTGATAATTGAACAGCTTAAATTTACACAAGAAACATCCGGACTGTTCAATTTTGCATATGATTAGTTTAAATTGGGGACATTTACTATAATGGTAGTGAGAATAATCACAGTCAGCGAGGGATCAATGTGAGAATCGAGCATGTCGGCATGTGGACAAAAGACCTGGAAACGATGAGAACTTTTTACGAAACGTATTTCAAAGTGAAAAGTGGGGAAAAGTATCATAATCCAGAGAAGCAGTTTACTTCTTATTTTCTGACCTTTGAATCGGGCAGTCGTCTGGAACTGATGCATCGGGAGGATATTTCGAAAGAAGCGGCAGAAAGCTTCGGCTATGCTCATCTGGCTTTGTCTGTCGGAGACAAGGACACTGTTGACAGGATGGTAGACAGACTGCAGGCGGATGGATATGCTCTGCTCAACGGTCCGCGAACGACTGGAGACGGCTACTATGAAGCGGTTATCGCTGATCCTGAAGGGAATCTCATTGAACTGACCACAGACTGACAGGTGCAGATGAATACGGAAAAAAGAACACAATATAACAGGAGGTTATTATGGGATTATTAGTTGACGGAAAATGGCACGACAAATGGTACGACACGGAAAAGAATGACGGGCGGTTTATCCGAGAGGAGTCACAGTTCAGAAACTGGGTGACACCTGACGGCAGCGCGGGACCAAGTGGTGAGGGTGGATTTAAGGCTGAATCGGGGCGGTATCATTTATACATTTCAAATGCATGTCCGTGGGCTAATCGAACCACGATCATGCGCAAACTTAAAGGTCTTGAAGAGATGATTTCCATTTCAGTGGTGCATCCCTTGATGGCCGAAAACGGCTGGACCTTTGAAAATGATGAAGGAGTCATCAAGGATCCGGTTATCGATGCGGACTACCTTTATGAAATATATACCCATGTCGAACCAGAATACAGTGGTCGAGTGACTGTCCCTGTGCTGTACGACTTGAAGCAGGATAAAATCGTCAACAATGAATCATCGGAAATCATGCGGATGCTGAATTCTGCATTTGATGAAGTGGGAGCTAAAGAAGGCGATTACTATCCGGAAGAGTTGCGTAAAGATATTGATGCCATAAACGATAAAGTATATGGTGCGGTCAATAATGGGGTGTATAAAGCAGGCTTTGCAACCAAGCAGGATGTTTACGAAGAGGAAGTCACGAAGCTCTTTGCAATGCTGGATGAGCTGGAAGGTATTCTTGAAGACAAGCGCTACCTGACTGGAGACCAGGTAACTGAAGCGGATATTCGACTCTTTACCACACTCGTCCGATTTGACAGTGTGTACTATACGCATTTTAAGTGCAATATAAGACGCATCACTGATTACCCGAACTTGTGGCGGTATACAAGAGAAATCTACAATATGTTCGGAGTATCCGAGACAATTAACTTCCGACACATTAAAGAACACTACTTCAGCAGTCACAAAAATATTAATCCAACCGGTATCGTTCCCGTAGGACCCGACTTGGATTTTAGTTTATAAAAAAATAAGCGTGTCCGGAGAAATTTCTACCGGTACGCTTATTTACATGTCTGGTTCAGCTGGTTTTATTAAATAGTACAATGCTAAGCTTCACTCGACGCAGGAAATAGTACCCGAGCTGACCCGCTACAGCTCAGGCTGGGCAACTCGGAGGCAACCCTATATCTGGGTCGACCCGCTACAGCTCAGGCTGGTCAACTTGGAGGCAACCCTATATCTGGGTCGACCCGCTACAGCTCAGGCTGGTCAACTCGGAGGCAACCCTATATCTGGGTCGACCCGCTACAGCTCAGGCTAGCCAACTCGGAGGAAAAACTATATCTGACTCTGCCCACTACAGCTCAGGTTATCCATCTCACAGGTTGCTTGGCACTTGAGTCGACCATCTCCCAAACTAATAATGGATTATTTAACTCGATGACAAGACTATGTTGGAAGCTTTGATTAAATTAGAGTATGATTAACATAATAGGAAGGTGAAATGTGCACATTTCACCCTCACCTTTAGCTTTATAGGTGAATGATGCATGTACAGGGAAAACGAAACGGCATGGAGGTTAAATTATGAGTATAGAAATTATCAGACCCTCTCGTTACATCCATAGTCTTGGCAAACTAAAGGTGAAGGTGAATCACGACCGGGTAGTAAAAATGAAAAATGGTGAAACGAAGACAGTTGATTTGGGTCAACAGCAGGCAATATTACAGGTTAAACACTTTGGGACAAAAAGCAACAAGTTGACCGTTACAGATGGCGACTCGGTTGAGCTTGGAATTAAAAAATGGGTGTACTGGCAACCTGTTATTATAGGCATTGTTGTTTTTATAAGTTCCATGCTTACTCCTCAAATTGAAACACTCTCGATGTTTGAAAACTGGCCTATACTAGCAGTGGCCGGTCTGGTTGGAGCAACTATGGGTTTGCTAGCTGGTATTCCCTATTTATTCTTCGACAGTTATGAACTCTACAAAGTTCATGAATAGATAAGTCTATTTATATACTCACTGCAGACAAGCACGCTACATAACTCAAGCCTACTCAGCTTGAGATTGGGAGGAAAACTGAATGAAAACATTGATCGCTTATTCAAGCAAGCACGGCTGCACGGAAACATGTACTCGTCTGCTGGCTGAACGTCTTGTCGGGGAAGTCGAAAGAGTCAACTTAAAAGACACATCTGAAGTGAATTTGTCAGCTTATGATGCGGTAGTTCTAGGCAGTCCGGTATATGCAGGGAGAATACTGGGGGAAGTCAGGACATTTACTGAAGAGCACTTGGATGCCCTGATGGAGAAAAAACTGGGACTGTTCATCTGTGGGATGCAGGAAGAACACACTATTAGAGAAGAACTGGAGCTGAATTATCCTGCTGTACTTAGGAAAGCTGCAGTAGCAGTGGATTGTTTTGGCGGAGAGTACCATTTTGATTCCATGAATCTTATGGAAAAAATGATTGTAAGAAAACTAGCCAAAGTAAAAGAGGATGTATCCGATATTCGCGAAGACACCATTCAGCAGTTTGCGGACAGCTTGAACAGAGTTGAAGAAGAGGATAAAGATACATCATTGAGTTAACAAATTGTGTGCTAATATTCTAGAAAATAAAAGCAAACACCTCAGAACCAGCAGGTTTTGAGGTGTTTGCTTTTATACATTATACCGGCTTTTCCAGCTCTTTGGAAAGCGCAATCGGTTGCCGTAAACGTAACGGATCAGCTGACCATGATGCTGAACTTCATGCTCCAGTAGTGAAAATAAAAGGTCCGTCTGTATGCTGTTGAGTTCATTCTTCTGGAGATAGGAGAGGCAATCCGCTGAACTGGCTGTCAAGCTCTCAAGGACTCTGGATGGAGAAGTCACATCGGTTAAGGCACATGAAAATCCGATCCATTCATTTTGAATAATCGCCTCCAAGTAACTTTCCCGGGCGCCTACAATACACCACATCTGTTCACCTATTGTATTTGAGGGTATATCTCTCAGTTGCATTCTCAGCTCCTCACCAGATAAGGAAGATGCAAGGTCCTCTGTTAAGTTAAATGCTGTTTCGAGTCGTTCAGTTAGTTGAGTCATAGAAGGATCCCTTCTTGATTGGTTTATACAGGTATCAATACCGTCAGTCGACGAGTTAAATCACTGAAATCCCCAGCACGGTCAAGTTGGCGTTGCCGACGAGTTTCGTTATCAGTCGGGCAAGCTGGTCCTCAGGGTAGTCGCAGTCATTTTTCAGCCACCAGTTGATTGTCATAAAAAGAATTCCCAGACTGTAATCGATGATCAGTTCGACTGGTACTTCCATATCGGATTCTATAATGCGCAGGCGGCTCAGAATATCCTGATAGGAATCGGTCACCAGTTTTTTAAATTTATCGGTCAATATATGCTTGTCAACAATCGAGAGGATGAGGACATACGTGTCTTTGTCCTCTTTTATCTGTTCGAGAAGCTGCGTCAGAACCATCTGAATATGCATCAGCTTCACTTCATTGTCATTAGTCATGACGGACAGCTTCATAATGGCTTGAATGGATTCCAGTTTCTGTTCGATGATCTTTTCAACCAAATCATCCTTGTCATGAAAGTAGGCATAAAAGGTTGAACGGTTAATCATCGCTTCATCCGCAATATCCTGGATAGTGATGTCGGTATAGTCCTTTATACTAAGCAGATTGTAAAATGCCCTATAAATTGCTGTATGTGTTCTAAGCACCCGCAAGTCCTGTTTTTTGGTCATGTCATCCTCCCATCCGACAATTTTCTTAAAATGTTGTGTATCCGACAAATGACTTGTTTTAATGATTGTTAACAGTATAACAAGACTATATACTTTAAGCAAAGTTTTGAAGAGTCGGTTTCAGCACGACGAATGGGAGTCTAAAGGAGTGGGGAACTATGGAGAATAGAAAGGTTTTTGCTGGTATAGATGTTGGTTCAACAACAATTAAACTGGTCGTTATGGATGAATGGAATCACGTACTATTTAAACGCTATGAACGGCATTATTCAGACATAAAAGAAGCGGCCAGGCGGCTAGTCGGTTTTGCTAGTGAGGTGTTTCACGATAATCCTCTCCATATGAAAATGACCGGATCTGGCGGGATTGGTATTGCAGAAGCACTGGAAATCGACTTTATTCAGGAAGTAATTGCGTGTTCGAAAACAGTAGAGCATATGATCCCAGAAACAGATGTGGCCATAGAATTGGGCGGAGAAGATGCAAAGATTACCTTTTTCGGGGCATCGATGGAGCAGCGGATGAATGGGAGCTGTGCAGGCGGAACCGGTGCATTTATCGACCAGATGGCGATGCTTTTGAAGACGGATGCTGAGGGACTCAATGAACTGGCGAAAGGACACAAGAAGCTGTATCCGATTGCTTCACGCTGCGGGGTGTTTGCCAAGACGGATGTCCAGCCGCTGATAAATGATGGAGTCGCTAGGGAAGATATTGCTGCTTCTATTTTTCAGGCGGTCGTGAATCAGACCATTGCCGGTCTGGCATCTGGACGCAAAATTAAAGGGAAAGTAGCTTTTCTAGGTGGCCCCCTTACGTTTTTAAGTGAGCTGCGCCAGCGGTTTATCGAGACACTCAAAGTGAGCGAGCAGGATGTTGTTTTCCCTGACGATCCTCAGCTGTTTGTAGCAATGGGTGCGGCATATGATGCCAAGGATACTGAACCGACCTCTTTCAAAGAACTGCTTGAACAGTTGAGTGACGATACTATTCTTGATCTCAATCCCTCCGTTCGTCTGAATTCCTTGTTTAAGTCAGAAGAGGAACTACTGTTGTTCAGAAAACGCCACGGACAGGCAAAGATTGAGGAACGCTCTTTACAGAATTACAGAGGCATTGCTTTTCTAGGGATTGATGCCGGTTCAACGACGACAAAGGTCACTCTGATAAATCCTGAAGGAGAAGTGCTGTGGCAGTATTACGACTCCAATGACGGCGACCCATTGAATAAGACAATTAGTATTATGAAACAGCTCTACAGAGAAATGCCTAGAGATGTTTATATCGGCCGTTCTGTTACGACGGGATACGGTGAGGCACTGATTAAGAATGCCTTGAAAGTAGATCAGGGCGAAGTTGAGACTATTTGTCATTATAAAGCAGCTGAACGTTTCCAGCCAGGTGTGGATTTTATTCTGGATATCGGCGGTCAGGATATGAAGGCCATGACAGTTAAAGAGGGCGTACTGTCTTCGATTAAGCTGAATGAAGCCTGTTCCAGTGGCTGCGGGTCCTTTATTGAAACACTCGCCAAATCACTCAATTACAATGTGTATGACTTTGCTGATGCTGCACTAAAGTCTCGGGCGCCAGTTGATTTAGGCTCCCGCTGTACAGTCTTCATGAATTCTAAAGTAAGGCAGATGCAGAAAGAAGGAGCAAGCGTAGCGGATTTATCTGCCGGGCTGTCACTTTCCGTTATTAAAAATGCATTATTCAAAGTGATTAAAGTTAAGGACCCTAAACATCTGGGAGAAAAAATTGTCTGTCAGGGTGGAACATTCAATAATGAATCAGTTCTGAGAGCCTTTGAGCTGATTTCCGGGCGGGAAGTGGTGCGACCGAACTTGGCAGGACTGATGGGGGCTTATGGCTGTGCACTGATAGCGCTGGAAAATTATACAGGGGAAGACCGTTCCACGCTTCTTTCGCTGAAGGAACTGGAAGAATTTACCGCTGAGAAGAAGTTTACACGGTGCACCCTATGTGCAGATAAATGCGCATTGACCATGACAATCTTCAAGGACGGCAGACGTTTTGTCACAGGAAACCGTTGTGAAAAAGGTGCTGACATGCACCTGAAAGGAAGAGAGAAAAAGGAACGCATTAATCTGTATGAATACAAGTATAAGCGTCTGTTTGAATACAAGACACTGAACAAAAAAGATGCACCTAGAGGAGTCGTGGGCATTCCGCGTGTGCTGAATATGTATGAAGACTATCCGCTATGGGCGACCTTCTTTAACCGGCTCGGCTTCAGCGTACAGTTATCCGGCCGGTCCAATCAGAAGCTTTACGAAGACGGCATTGATACCATTCCGGATGATACCGTCTGCTATCCGGCTAAACTGGTTCACGGCCATATCAAGCAGCTGATTCGAAAAAAAACGGACCTAATCTTTTTCCCATGCATCAATTATCAGCAGCAGGAAGAGCGGACAGCAGTCAATTCCTACAACTGTCCGATAGTCATCTCTTACCCTGACCTGATTTCTGTCAATGTGGATGAAATTAGGGAGGGACAGGTGGATTACCGCCACCCGCATCTGAATCTGCTGAATGACCGTCATGTCATCGAGGTGCTTTACGAAACATTCAAGGACAAAGGTATTTTAATGGATGAAATTAGAGACGCCTATCTGCTTGGAAAGTCTGAGCTGGAATCCTTTAAAGGCGATATGAAAAATAAG
Organism: Alkalibacterium psychrotolerans; assembly: GCF_054784355.1. NCBI lineage: Bacteria > Bacillati > Bacillota > Bacilli > Lactobacillales > Carnobacteriaceae > Alkalibacterium > Alkalibacterium psychrotolerans. Next base: position 19,995 of record NZ_BAAGPH010000034.1, read on the forward strand.
GGGGAAGAATCCCTTCATTACATGAAAGCCCATAATGAACAGGGGATTGTACTGGCAGGGCGTCCGTACCATGTGGATCCTGAAGTCAATCATGGCGTTGCCAATGTCATTAATGAAGAAGGCTTTCATGTGCTGACCGAAGACAGTGTCTTTCATCTGCAGGAGGTAGGAGAACTGCGGGTGGTTAATCAGTGGTCCTATCACTCCCGCTTGTATGCCGCGGCGCGCGTAGTGACGAAGTTTTCGAACATTGAAATGGTCCAGCTGAACTCCTTTGGATGTGGACTGGATGCAGTCACAACTGAACAGGTCCAGGACATTCTGGAACAGTACGGGAAGATTCATACCGTTCTGAAAATTGATGAAACATCGAATCTCGGCGCGATTCGTATCCGTATACGCTCGCTCAAAGCCGCCATGAAAGAGCGGAACCTACAGCACATCAGACCTTTAAAAAAATATGATTTACCTGAAACCATCACCTTTACGAAAGAAATGAAGGAAACACACACGCTTCTGCTGCCGATGATGTCACCGATTCATCAGACCGGACTGATAGAAGAAGCCTTTGTTGCAGCCGGCTATAATGTTGTCCAGATTACTGAAGATACGGGAGCTGAAGGTGTGGATGAAGGATTGAAATATGTTAATAACGATGCTTGTTTCCCGGCAATCATCACAATCGGTCAATTGGTGGATGCGCTGAAAAGTGGACAGTATGATTTGAATCATACATCAGTCATGCTCACTCAGACGGGTGGGGGCTGTCGGGCAACGAACTATATTCCACTCCTTGAAAAAGCGCTGAATGATGCTGGTTTTCCAGATATACCGGTCGTGTCCATTTCTGCAGGAAATAAAGGAACCCAGAAACAGGATGGTTTTAAGCTTACCTTGCCGTTGATTATGCGGATTTCCATCGCCAGCCTCTATGGGGATCTTTTCCAGAAAGTAGTCTACCGGACACGTCCGTATGAAGTCGTCAAAGGCTCTGTGGATGCCCTTCACCAGAAATGGGTTAGAAAAGTGAAGACCAATATTCATAATGGGAGCATAAGAGAATTCAATAATAATATGAAAGAGATTATCAGAGACTTTGAAGCCATCGATATTGTGGACACCAATAAACCGAAAGTAGGTATCGTTGGCGAAATACTGGTCAAATATTCGCCGACAGCCAATAACGATGTCGTCAGATTACTGGAAAAAGAAGGATCAGAAGTCGTCGTTCCTGACCTGGTTGGCTTTATGAATTACAATTTATATACTCTGCAGTATAAGGCAGACCAGCTTGGCTTTTCTAAAAAGAATAAAGCCATTTCCCAGTTTTTGATTAAACTTATTCAGCTGGCAGAAAAACCGATGAATCAGGCACTTAAAGCATCGGAACGCTTTACACCTTTCCATTCCATCTATGACATTGCCGAGGGTGCACAAGCAATCACATCCATCGGGAACCATACCGGAGAAGGGTGGTACCTGACCGGGGAAGTCGTTCAGTTTCTTGAAAACGGTGTCTCCAATATCCTGATTATGCAGCCGTTTGGGTGCCTGCCGAACCACATTGTCGGCAAAGGCATGATGAAAGAATTCAGACGCCAGTACCCGCACGCTAATATCACAGCGGTAGACTATGATCCGGGGCTGTCTATCGTCAATCAGCTTAACCGTATAAAGCTTATGCTGGCGGGAGCTAACTAATTCATCTCTCAGGCAAAAAACTGCTCTTGCACTTGCATAGGAGCAGTTTTTTGAATTGGAGTGTCTATAATAAACTTGTCAGGCGGCATATAAGTTGACAATAGACTAAGGAGGGTTTATACTTAATATAATGATTACAAATGTAAACGAACTGCCGAATATTCAGGAGGGATAATTATGAAACACAATCATCATTCTCACGATCATGAAGAGCACAGTCATCACGCACACCATGATAAACAGATGGAAGATAAAAAAAGTGAAGAGCATGGAAATCAAGATTACGATTCTGGACATGACGGTCACGAGCATCACCATCACGGAAATTTTAAAGAGATATTCTTTAAATCCCTTCCTGTAGGAATCATTATTATGATTCTGTCACCTATGATGGGGATTACGCTGCCTCTACAGTTCACTTTTCCTTATTCGGATATCTTAGTGACTATACTATCAACCTTTCTATTGTTTTATGGAGGAAAACCCTTTTTCCAAGGAGCGCTGGATGAATTTAGAAATAAAGAACCGGGCATGATGGCACTTATTTCTCTTGGATTATCCGTATCGTACTTTTATAGTGTTTACGCCGTGATTTCCCATTACGTTACCGGGGACCATGTAATGGAATTCTTCTTCGAATTTGCTTCTTTACTGCTTATCATGCTGCTTGGTCACTGGATTGAAATGAGAGCAGTTGGAAAAGCCGGAGATGCTCAGCGTTCTCTGGCAGAACTACTGCCAAAAGATGCCCACGTAGTTAGAGCTGATGACACAGTCGAAACACGCCCTGTAACAGAATTGGAAGTAGGAGACATAGTCAGGGTGCAGGCGGGAGAGAATATCCCTGCTGATGGTATTATTGAAAAGGGAGAGTCTCGGGTTAACGAAGCACTCTTGACAGGAGAATCCAAACCTATTCAAAAATCTGCCGGGGATGAAGCAATTGGGGGTTCTACAAATGGAGAGGGGATATTGTTTGTTAAAATAACTGAAACTGGGGACCAATCCTTTATATCCCAAGTACAAAACTTAATCAGCCAGGCCCAAAGTCAGCCGTCACGTGCTGAAAGCATTGCACAGAAAGTCGCCGGACTGCTGTTCTATATTGCCTTATCCGTCGCGTTTATAGCCTTCTTTATCTGGGTGTTTATAGTGGACCTCCAAACAGCTGTCATTTTTACTGTGACAACATTAGTCATTGCCTGTCCTCATGCACTCGGTCTGGCTATCCCGCTCGTCACAGCCCGGAGTACGAGTCTGGGGGCTGGAAGAGGCTTGCTGGTCAAGGACCGCGAAGCTCTGGAGCTGGCAGTGAAGTCTGACCTTATGATTCTGGATAAAACAGGAACGCTCACCACAGGCGAATTTAAAGTGCTGGGCGTCGAACGTCTTAATGACGCGCCCTCGGAAGAAGAGGTTCTGTCTCTGCTGGCAGGAATCGAAGGCGGATCCAGTCATCCAATAGCACAATCTATAGTCAGTTTTGTTGAAGACAAAGGCATCAGTCCCAAGACATTTAATTCTATTGAAGTTGTGTCCGGTTCAGGTGTTAAAGGTGAATTAAACGGACATCACTATCAGCTGCTCAGTCAGAAAGCTTATGGAGAGACTATTGATTTTGAGGCTCCAAAAGGTGCGACTGTCAGTGTTCTGATTGAAGATGATAAAGCTATAGGAGCTGTCTCGCTGGGTGATGAACTCAAGAAAACAAGTAAAAAACTGATTAAGGTATTGAAATCAAAGGGTATTCAACCCCTTATGGCAACAGGTGATAATGAAACAGCTGCTCAGGGAGTGGCCGAAGAGCTTGGTATAGAGTATAGAGCGAATCAGTCCCCACAAGATAAATATGACTTAGTAGAAGGTATGAAAAATAAGGGAAAAACAGTCATTATGGTGGGAGATGGCGTGAATGACGCGCCTTCATTGTCATTAGCCGATGTCGGTGTAGCTGTTGGAGCAGGCACGCAGGTTGCTATAGACTCGGCCGATGTCGTTTTAACTCAGTCAGACCCGGGAGACATTGAATCATTTATTGAGCTGGCTCACAAAACAACGCGTAAAATGAAACAGAACCTTGTATGGGGAGCAGGGTATAACTTTATAGCGATTCCTATTGCTGCTGGTGTACTTGTTCCCATAGGTATTTCACTAACTCCCGCGGTAGGAGCCATGTTAATGTCACTTTCAACAGTCATCGTAGCGATTAATGCAATGTTCTTAAAGTTAGATAGAGAAGAGGAAAGATAATCGCAGAAGATTAGACAAACGGTGTATGTATAAACAGTTTTAGTCAGTCTAAGCACGTGTTTTTTACAGAAAAAGAAGAAGGGGGAGAATCACTTGTAATGATTCTTCCCCCTTCTTCTTTTTTATGTGGTCAAATAGACCGCTTCAAGCCACTGTCACCTGCGGTATCATCCGTAGAAGTATTCAAGTCACTGCGCAACCCGATATCGTCATTACTGCGGTTGCCTGATATATTTGATTCATTGTTTTTCATATCATCCAAAAGCTCCGCATCATCAGTTACCTGACCGTCTTGTGACTGTTCTTTATCCTGGTCACCGACTTCGTTTACGAGAAGGACCAGCTTGCCTTCTTTCAAGTCCCTGTCGTACTCCTCCAGTGCAGTAAGTTCTTCCTTTTTGTCAATATGCGAATACTCTACGGCCGAAATTCCTGCAGTGTCATCATATTCCTTCAATGCGGACGTGTTTCCTGTAATTCTCATGTCATCTATTTCATGACCGCGCATAACGAGGGTATCCACGGCAGGGATGACATCTTCATATGTTTCGTAGATTCCTTCTACAAATACAGACATGTCATCGTTCTCCTTAATAATATTTTAGTCTTCTTTTCCTTTAATGAGTCCTTTCAATGCGTCTTTTGATGCAGGCGGATTTTTCAGAACAGCTCTGACGTCATCCATATCCGCTTCGATATTCCATGTGATAATACCGACGGGCTTCTCATCTTCAAGGTAATAGATAACTTTTCCACCATCAACCTTATCGATATAATAATCGAGTTCAGGATCCAGCTTTCCGATAGCCTGCCAGGACAGGTCAAAGACATCTGAATAAAAGTAAGGGGTGTAGTTGTATGCTTCGCCGGCACCCGCCATATTTTTTCCGGCCGTCTTACCTGATTTGCGTGCATGATCCACGTGTTCAATACGGTTACGACCTAAAATAGGGTCGGGATAGGAAACAATGTCGCCTGCTGCAAATATATCCGGGTCTGAAGCGGTCAGGAATTCATCGGCCATCACGCCATTATCGATTGTCAGTCCTGCTTCTTCAGCCAGCTCCAGGCGCGGCTCGACACCAATACCTAAAACGAGTCCGTCTCCTGTGACCGTTTCTCCACTTTCCAGAGTAACCACAATATCCTTTCCTTTTACATCGTAGGAAGACGCGCGGGACCTGTTCATTAATGTGATGCCGTTTTGACGGTATCGCTCCTCATACTCTTGAGCCAGCTCATCTACAAATCGGTTGCCGCTTAATTTTTCTTGAGGATAAATAAAGGTAACACGCGTATCATTCAAGGCCAGATTAGCCGCTAGCTCGGTACCGATGTAACTGCCGCCGACGACAATGACGTGTCTCTGGCTGCCGGCCAGTTTTCTCAGCAGGCGGTAATCTTCAAAGGAACGAAAAGCCAATACGCGTTCATCATCCGGTCCTTCCAGCCGTTTGGGTTCGCCTCCGGTTGAAAGCAGCAGCTTGTTGTAGCTGAACTGTCGTCCGTCTGCGGTCTTGACGCGTTTGCTGTCTTTGTCAATTTCAGTCACAGTGGTCTTAAGAAAAATATCTGCTCCAGTTTTCTCTTTCGTTTTTAAAGGCATTTTATCTTCTGTGAAACTATCGTCCGTCCATAATTTTTTGGAAAGTGCCGGACGGGTGTAAGGCTCATCCATGTCTGTAGTGATAACCCCAATGGATCCCTGTTCATCCACTTGCCGTATGCCTCTTGCCGCAAAACCTGCGGCCATTCCACCACCGACTAAAAGATAATCGTAATGTGTAACTGATTCTTCCACCACATGCATCGTCTCCTTTTAAATTTTTATAGTTTATATTGTCGCAACTGAACCGCCGTCTACTCTGTAATTTGACCCATTGACAAAAGAAGCCTTATCCGAGCAGAGAAACACGATAACCGGAGCGACTTCTTCGACTTTTCCGCGTCTTTTCAGTTCGATATGCGGGCGTTCTTCTTCAAGAAAAGAGTCGATGGCTTCATCGAACGACACACCTAGCTTTTCGGCCCGTTTTTTCATCATGCCGTCTGTCATGGGCGTTTCGATAAAGGCCGGAGAAACGGTATTGACGAGCAAACCTTCTGTCGCATAGGTACGTGACAGTCCTTTTGAAAAAGCCAGTATTCCTGCTTTTGAGCTGTCATATGGCAGCTCATCTTTGTAAGGCTGCAGACCGTTTTCGGAAGAAATAAACACAATGCGTCCCCATCCACCGTTTCTCAGATCCGGGAGAAATTCCCGGACGACTCGCACAGGACCGAGTAAATCATCTTTAATTGTTTCAACCCAGCCCTTATCATCTATCTCATGGAAAAGTCCTTGAGCACCAACCGTTCCGGCGTTCTGAACAAGAATATCAATTTCTCCGACTTCCGTACTGATGGAGTCGTGAAGAGTTTTTAAATCCTCAAGGCTGGTGATATCTGCCGGATAGGCATATAAAGCAGTCGGGTTATTCAGTGAATTTGCTGTGTCTTCGAGCTTTTCTTCATCATTGTCCGTGATAATGACGCGTGCACCTTCTTCCAGCAGTAAGCGGGCTGTTTCTTTACCAATCCCTGAAGCACCGCCTGTCAGTAAAGCAATTTTATTTTTTATCCCTAAATCCATGTGCATTCCTCCCGAAAAGTAATAAAATCGAATTCTCATGCTGCCTAGTTACTATAAAGCCTACTACTCAGAGTGGAAAACTTCAATTTTAAAGCTTTCTCAACGTCTTTTCAGGTCATTACATATCATTTATCAAGGAGAAACGATAGAGAATATGGTATTCTATAAGTAAGTTAACAGTTCGGAACGTTGAGATGCATGCGCTTATTAAAGGGGTGGCAGAATGTCTGACTACAAACCATTTTCTCAATCAGCAGAAGAGATACTCAGCAGCCTGAAAACGGACAAAAATCAGGGGCTGTCCGAAGCAGATTTAGTAGAGAGACAGGATAAGTATGGCCTGAATCAGCTGCCGGAGAAAGAAGCCACCCCAGAATGGATGAAATTCCTCAGTCACTTTAACGATATTCTGATTTACATTCTGCTGGTTGCTGCGGTTGTGACACTGATTTTAGGTCACTATGTCGATACTGTCGTCATCCTGCTGGTAGCCGTGATTAACGCGGTTATCGGATATGTGCAGGAGAGTAAGGCTGAAAAAGCCCTGGAAGGAATTAAGCAACTGTTGTCGCTTCAAGCAACGGTCATCCGGGATGGTACAAAAATGGAAGTTGAATCGGTCAAGCTTGTTCCGGGAGATATTGTTCTTTTAAAAGCAGGAGAAAAAGTCCCCGCGGATATTAGACTGCTTCAATCGGATAAGCTTAAAGTGGAAGAGTCCCCATTAACGGGAGAGTCAGCTTCGATTGAAAAACAGACGAAACCCTTGCCGAACGATACGATTCTGGCTGAGCGGACCAATATGATTTTTTCTGGAACAGCGATTTCGTCCGGTTCGGCTACCGGTGTTGTCACAGCCACGGGGGAAGATACGGAAATCGGCCAGATAAACCGTTCGATGAGTGAAGTGGAAGAAATCAAGACCCCACTTTTAAGACAGATTGAAGCGTTTGGGAAAACCATTTCAGTCATCATTCTGGTACTTGCGATGGTACTGTTTGCCTTTGGCCTGCTGATTCATGATTACGAATGGGGCGAGCTGCTGCTGTCAGTTATCGGACTCACTGTTGCAGCTATACCAGAAGGGCTGCCCGCTATTTTGACTATTATTCTTGCCATCGGGGTACAGTCGATGGCTGACAAAAAAGCCATCATGCGCACATTGCCGTCAGTGGAGACGCTGGGTGCTGTAAGGGTCATCTGTTCAGATAAAACCGGCACACTCACAAAAAATGAAATGACGGTTAAATCAGTTATCACAAGAGAGCAAGTCTTTGCGGTTACAGGAATAGGCTATCAGCCTGAGGGCACTATATCAAACAAGCAGAATGAAGTGGAACAAAACCACTACCCGGATTTAGACACCTTGTTAACGGTACTCAAAACAGTCAATGAAGCAGATATTTATGAAAAGGAAGACCAGTGGCTGGTTCGAGGAGAACCGACAGAAGGGTGTCTGATTACGCTGGCTGAAAAAGCAAGCTGGAAAGTGGACAAACTGGCTGTGCTGTCAAAAATTCCTTTTGATTCAGAACACAAGTACATGGCGGGGCTGGTGAACTGGGAAGGCAAGAAACGTATTCTTGTCAAAGGTGCACCTGATCGACTGCTGGACATGGCTGATTTAGAAGCCGAATCAGAAGAACGTCGCTATTTTGAAGAACATATTTCCAGACGTTCAAAAAAAGGGGAAAGAGTTCTCGCTGCAGCCGTCAAGGAAGTTCCTGAAGAGACGGAGACCATCGATCACGAATCGGTAGCTGAAGGTCTGACTATAATAGGCATCGTAGGAATTATTGACCCTCCGAGAGAATCTGTTGTTGAAGCTGTCGCTACCTGTATCGAAGCAGGAATTAACATAAAAATGATTACCGGAGACCATAAAGAAACAGCGCTAGCCATAGCAAAGCAACTGGGAATTACAGATCATGATGATGTGATTGAAGGTCGTGAACTGGATGCAATGACCGATGAAGAAATCAGAGAGGCCGTCATTAAATCTGACGTGTTTGCGCGAACCAGCCCAAATAATAAACTGCAGCTGGTTGAGGCACTCCAGAAAAACGGCTATATCAGTGCCATGACTGGAGATGGTGTAAACGACGCACCGGCTCTAAAACGGGCTGATATCGGTGTGGCTATGGGCATTAAGGGGACAGAAGTCGCTAAGGAAGCGTCGGAAATGGTGCTGGCTGATGATAACTTCGCCACGATAGTCAATGCCGTCAAAGAAGGCAGACGTGTATATGACAATCTGAAAAAAACGATTTTGTTTATCCTGCCGACAAATGGTGCGGAAGCACTGCTCGTTATGGCCGCGTTGCTTGCAGGTATGGCAATGCCATTGACTCCTGTTCAGATTTTATATGTCAATATGGTAACTGCAGTGACGATTGCACTGGCACTAGCTTTTGAACCGCTTGAAGAAGGGACGATGAAGAAACCGCCTCGCAGCCCGAGTGAACGGCTGTTGAGTCCGTATTACATTTTTCGGATTATCTTCGTCTCCATCTTAATCAGCGGTATGATAATGGGCATGAATGCAGTATTATTGACCAATTATTCACTGGCTCATGTCAATACGGTCACGCTTCACTCGATTGTATTTGCGCAGATGTTTCATCTGTTCAACGTCAGAAACGAACGGCACTTCAGCTTGAATAAACATTTTTTTGAAAACAAAGCGGCTTTTTTTGTATCGGGTCTTCTGATTATTTTCCAGCTGCTCGTGACCTATGTGCCGTTTTTTTACCAGTCATTGGGACTATACCCGGTTGAAGGCTTCTACTGGATTTTCCCAGTATTGATTGGACTAACCGTATTTGTTATTGTAGAAATTGAAAAATTTATAACCCATTCTATTTTTAAACGAAAATAAAAGAGGTAAGGGATGACCTGACAGGAGGAGAAAGATGAGTAAAACAGTAGCCGAAAGTGTGGATGTATTAATTGTAGGGGCAGGTCTGGCAGGTTTATCTGCAGCCGGAGTGGTGAAAGAAGCAGGAAAAACATTCAAGGTACTGGAAGCCAGTGAACGTGCTGGAGGGAAAGTGTACTCTGAAGAGTCAGAAGATCACAAGCGTCATTTTGAACTCGGTGCACAGTTTGTCAATCATGATATGACAGAAATGATTCAGCTGATTAAAGATTCAGGTATGAATCTAATTGAAACCAATTTATCCGAAAAATCCATTGTCATTAACGAAAAAAATAAACGTCCAATAAACGTTAGTATGAATAAAGACAATAACCTGCTGGACGGCTATACTATTGAAAGTCATGCCCCCTTATCTGATGTACTCGGTCAGGTCATCAAAGACAGATGGGAAGAGCGCGTACTGAAAAGTTTTATAGCAGCTGAAACAACGGTTAACAGCTCGCATATCAATGCCGAAGCGGCAAGAAAAATGATCAGCCGGATTACGACTCAGGAGAATGAGCTGAAATATCAGGCTGACGGACCGCTAAACACGGTGGTGCATTTTCTGGAAAACAAGCTTGACGGTAACATTTTCTACCATGATCCGGTCGTTTCGGTTGAAAAAACGGGAGAAGTTTATCGGCTAACGACAGAAAACGGCAATACGTATCAGGGCAAGGCTCTGATTATGGCGGTGCCGCCAACTGTCGCTGGTCGCATTCAGTTTCCAGATGATGTGACGGAGCACTTTAAGTCCGCTCTAGACAGCTTTATTGATGGAGCCGTAATCAAGCTGACTTATGTGTATGATGATGATTTCTGGCGACATTACGCTATCAAAGGGCGCGAGAAAAAAGTATTCGGCGTTATCTATGTCGGAAACGAAGGCGTCAATGTGATGGATTCATCTAAAGGCGATGAAGAAAACCGGCTGACTATGTTTATTGGTGGAGATAAGGCTAAAGAACTGGTCAATGTGACACCGGAAATAAGAGAAAATTTCGCTCTGGACCGATTGGTCGAAGTATTCGGAGACAGTGCCGAACACTACAAGGATATTGAAGAAAGTATATGGGTCGATTCCCCTTATTATGGAGGCGGTTATGGCGCTATGGTTCATCCAGAAGGGGACGAGGATGCAGTAGAAGTCTTGAGCACACCCTATGAAGGAATTGTCTTCGCCAGTACTGAACTGGGTATGGCCTTTCCATACTTCATGGAAGGAGCTGTTCAAGCCGGCCGTGAAAATGCCCGCCGACTGCTGGATAGTCTGGAATAAGTCTGACGAAAACTTATTAGAACAGAAAAAAGCGATTATCTCTGAATAGGGATAATCGCTTTTGTTATGAGAATGTGTAGCTAATGATTCATATTGACTTAGCTGTCCATTCTTCTGTCTACCGTGGACTCCTGTGCAACAGGTACAGCCTGAGCGTAGCGTGACGCATACACTTTATCAATAATCACTGCAATGGCATTGTCACCGGAAACGTTGGCAGCTGTTCCGAAACTGTCCTGAGTAATGTATAACGTGATCAGCAAGTTGCCCAGAGTACCCGTTGGATCAATACCTACCAGATAGACGAATGGCAATGCACTCATGATAGCTCCGCCTGGTGCACCTGGAGCGGCGACCATGGCAACACCCAAAGTGGCAATAAATCCGGCCATCATACCGATTCCATGAGGCATGTCGAACATCAGCAGAACGGCAGTCACGCAGGATGTGATGGTTACGATGCTTCCCATTAAATGAATGGTGGCACTTAATGGAATGACAAATTCTCTGATTTCTCTTGAAACGCCATTGTTTTTCGCGCATTCAAGGTTAACCGGAATAGTAGCAGCAGAGGACTGTGTGCCCAGTGCTGTGAAGTATCCCGGAATCTGATTTTTCATCAGAATAAACGGATTTTTCCCACTGTACAAACCGGCCATTAAAAACATCATGGTAATCAGGAAAAGTTGAAGACTGATGACGACCAGGAAAACGCGCCAGAATACAGAGAGAAGAGAGAAGGCAGCCCCAGTATAGCTTAGGTTAAGGAAGTTACCGAAGATGTAGATAGGCAAACCGGGAATAATAATGGTTTTCAGAATAAGGGTGATGATGGCCCCGAATTCTGTAAAGAAGCCGTACATCACTTCACCTTTACCTTCGGATCTCAGCCAGGAGATGAACACACCGAACATGAAGGCAAAGATAATGGCAGAGGTCACTCCAAAAAGCGGCTCCAGAGGAAGCGTGAAAATAGGCTCAAGAGCAGCTGTTTCTGTCTGGACTGTATCTCTGACAGAAGCATCGATAAAGAGAGGGAAGACGGTCAAGGCGATAATGTAGGCGATAAACCCTCCGATTAAAGTGGAACCATAAGCAAGAACAGCATTCAGGCCAAGGAGTTTACCGGCGCCCTGAGTAATATCAGAAATACCTTTGATGACATAGCCGACAATCATCAGTGGAATGATAAAGGCCAGCAGACTACTGAAAAGGCTGGAGATTGTGATGGGTATTTGAAGGAGAAAATCAGGAATGAAGCGCAACTGACCGATAATGACACCTAAGATGATTGCGATAATGAGCTTTGGAACGAGACCTAGTTTATATGATTTCAATAATAACGCCTCCACTATTTAATAGTTTAGTGCTTAACCCAGTTATTTCATGCATTCGAAACGGGTAATTGTAACCCCTTACATTTCTAGGTATGTCTATAGCCTTCACCTGCCTATTCCCTTTAATTTGGATAGTTAAAGTATACAACATCAAAATATAATTAGTACTATTTTTATAGAATTAACCCATTATATTTTTCTCATTGGATTATAGTTATTTTGTAAGGGTTTGCATTTATGGTTAACCGTTCAAAATTTTAACGTAATAAAAAAGAACCAACCAAACCACAGCCTTTAGAACTAAGCATAAAAGAGGAATCTCCGTTATGCTTAGTAAGCGTCGAGGGGTTTGATTAGTTCTTTATTAGTCATCTTTTTTAGTCGGCTGGAGCAGCCTCGGCTTCGACTTGTCTTTCAGCAGGTTCTTTCAGGAAGTAACTGGAATAAATTTTATCAATGACAAGGGCAATGGCATTATCGCCTGAAACATTGGCAGCAGTCCCAAAGCTGTCCTGCGTGATATATAATGTAATCAGTAAGTTACCCAGTGTTCCTGATGGGTCAATTCCTACCATATAAACGAAAGGCAGGGCGCTCATGATGGCGCCACCCGGGGCTCCGGGTGCTGCGACCATGGCGACTCCCAGTGTGGCAATAAAGCTGGCCATCATGCCAAAGCCGTGAGGCATATCAAACATTAGGAGTACAGCAGTCACACAAGAGGTAATAGTAATAATACTTCCCATTAAATGAATCGTTGCACTTAACGGAATAACAAACTCTCTAATTTCTTTAGATACGCCATTGTTCTTGGCACATTCCATATTCACAGGAATCGTTGCAGCCGAAGACTGTGTTCCCAAAGCTGTAAAGTACCCCGGGATCTGATTTTTCAACAGATATAAAGGGTTTTTCCCTGTATAAAAGCCTGCCAGCAGGAACATAATCAGAATCAGGAATAACTGTAAGCCGATTACGACCAGGAGTACACGCCAAAAAACAGACAATAGTGAAAAGGCAGTGCCTGTGTAGCTTAAATTCATGAAGTTTCCGAAAATATAAATGGGCAGTCCAGGTATAATAATTGTTTTTAGAATAAGTGTAATGATTGCGCCAAATTCTGTGAAAAATCCATACATCACTTCGCCTTTACCTTCCTCACGAAGCCAGGAGATAAAAATACCGAAGAGGAACGCAAATACAATAGCTGATGTCACACCGAATAAAGGTTCCAAGGGTAATGTGAACAACGGCTCCAAACCAGCCGTTTCTTCCTGCACTGTATTTCTCACAGAAGCATCGATAAATAACGGGAATAGACTCGATGCAAGAAGGTATGCAATAAAGCCGCCGATAAGTGTAGATGAGTAGGCAAGTAGTGCATTTAAACCGAGTAATTTTCCGGCACCCTGAGTCAAGTCAGAGATACCTTTCACCACATATCCCACAATCATTAGTGGAATAATAAAAGACAGCAGACTGCTGAATAAGCTAGAAACAGTTACAGGTATCTGTAAAATAAACTCCGGGATAAACTGTAACTGGCCCACTATGACTCCCAGTATAATTGCGAGCAATAGTTTGGGGACTAGCCCAAACTTTAAAGCACTTAATTTTTTCATCATCATTCTCCTCCAAAACGAGCCCGGTCAAAAGGACTCTTTTTTACCCACCAGCTAATGTAGGTTTTAACAGTATACTATATTAAAATAAAATTAGTAATATAAAAGAGCAAATTTATTTAGAATCTTTGTGATAATGTGAATAAGCTGTGAAAGCTTGTTAGTTCTTAACTTATAATTATAAAAAGAATTAAAAAAAAGCCATTATTGGATAGCGGATTCAGTGAAAAAATTCTCATAATTAAGATAGAGTAGTAAAAACTTTCTAAAAGTTAGTATAATGGTATAGTAGATTTATGAGAAAAGAAAAGGTGGATGAGAATGAGACTAAGTGTTTTGGATCAGGCTCCTGTTACAAAAGGAAACAGCGCACAGGGTGCTATTGAGAAAGCAGTGGAGTTGGCTGAAGTGACTGAAGAGCTGGGGTATCACCGGTTTTGGCTGGCGGAACATCATGGAAGCAGTTCCTTTGCCAGTTCTGCGCCTGAGATTATTGCGGCTTATATTGCTGCAAAGACAAACCGGATTAGAATAGGAACAGGTGGGACGATGATGATGCATTACTCGCCTCTGAAGATGGCGGAGGTGTTTAAGACACTGAGTGCGCTGGCTCCCGGGAGAATCGATTATGGAGTGGGTCGTGCCCCAGGTGGTGACCAGAATGCAATCTATGCTTTATCGGAAGGAAACTACCCAGATGTTGATAACCTCTATGAAAAGCTGGAGACCGCTCTGGATTTAATCAAAGATGCCATTCCGTCGAAGTCATTATACGCTAAGGCACTGGCCAGCCCGAGAGAAACTGCAAAGCCCGAAGCCTGGCTGCTGGGTTCAAGTGGAAACAGCGCGATTCAGGCAGGTGAAATGGGGATAGGGTATTCCTTTGCCCAATTCTTTATGCTGGGAGCGATGCGTAAGGATGTATTTGATTTGTACAGAGAGCGTTTTGTTCCTTCAGATTATTTGTCTGAACCGGATATTAGTGTGGCGTATCTCGTTACTGTAGCTGAAACAAGGGAAAAAGCAGAATTTCAGGCCCGACCACAGGATATCGCCCGCATCCGACTGGGCCAAGGAAGAATGGAACCGCTCATGACTCCCAAAGAAGCAGCTGAGTACAGCTTAACTAAAGAAGAAGAAGAGGCAATCCTGACTAACCGAGAAGTACATCTGGTGGGAACCGCCAAAGAAGTTGCGGATAAAATAATAAAGGACCAGGAATTGTATGGCTTTCAGGAGGCTATGATTTGCAGTATTGCACATGACCAGTCTCAAAGACTCAAAACATACGAACTGCTGGCAAAGGAACTGCTTTAATAAAACAAACAGGAGGACTACCATGATGAAAGTAGCATTAATTGAACCTTTAAGAGTACCAGAAGAACTAATTAACGAACTGGCTCAGCCGATTAAAGATAAAGGACATGACTTTGTCTATTACGATGAAAAAACGACTGATCCTGAGAAACTCATCAGGCGCAGCAGCGATGCGGACATTGTGATGATAGGAAACAACCCCTTTCCGAATGAAGTGGTTGAGCAGCTGGAAAATACCCGACTGATCAATGTGGCCTTCACCGGAGTGGATCATGTCGGTAAAAAAGAAGCTCAGGCGAAAGGCATAAAAATAGCCAATGCAGCAGGCTACTCGAACCAGTCTGTGGCCGAACTGGTCATTGGTCTGACACTTGATGTATACCGTTCACTTTCAAAAGGTGATCAGGACGTTCGTAAAGGGGATTTTCCTGGACCTATTCAAGGGAGAGAAATAAAAGGGAAAACAGTAGGGATAATCGGAACCGGCAATATTGGTCTGAAAACAGCTGAACTCTTCAAAGCTTTCGGAGCAAACTTAATCGGCTATAACCGCTCGGAAAAAGCCGAAGCGAAAGAGCTGGGCCTGAGCTATTTACCTTTAGAACAAGTCATGGCAGAAAGTGACATTATCAGTCTGCATCTGCCCATGAACGAGGACACGAGAGGCATTATCTCAGAAGATAAACTGAGCCTGATGAAAGAGTCAGCGGTACTGATTAATTGTGCAAGAGGACCAATAGTGGACAACCAGGCGCTTGCGAAACTGCTGAACAATGGAAAAGTCAGTGGGGCAGGGATAGACGTATTCGATGTGGAACCGCCTCTTCCAGAAGATTATCCCTTGCTTTCTGCCAAGAATACAGTGCTGACGCCTCATGTGGCTTACCTGACAGATGAAGCGATGGTCGCGCGGGCACATATAGCCTTTGGCAATACACTTGCTTTCCTGGAAGGCAGACCAAAAAATATCATAGAATAAAGCAAAAAGGAATCTTCCATATTCAGAAGATTCCTTTATTTAATCTAAAGAGCAGCCAGCTCACTTTTCAGGTACTTGGCCAGTTCTAACATGGCGAACTGACCGGCTTCCTTTTCTGCATCTTCATTGTAATTAGTATTTGTGTTGACGTCATAGGTGTAGACATCACCTTTTTCATCAGTAATGAATTCCAGAGCCGCTACATCAATACCCTGGGCATTCATAAAAGCCTTGTAACCGTTGATCTGATCTTCGGGAAGGCGGTCTATAATGGAGAACTTGCTTTCTTCAGCGATTATTTCACCGTCAGGTCCAATCTGGCAGGCATCTGCAGGGCAGAGTTCAAAGCCGTCACTTGAATCCACTTTTACTGCATAGAAGTATTCTCTTCCAATAAACTCAGAACGAACGATGTGGCCGTCGGGGGATTTAATGTACTGCTGAATCAGGCTTAAACCGTCGATTGAATCCTCGAATTCAGGCCCGTTGACATAGTCGTTCAGTTCAGCCAAAGAATAGAGTAGGCGGACACCGAGGCCTTTACCGGCACGATTGTGCTTGATAATAAACGGAAAGTCATTCAATTTTTCGGCAGCTTTGATAATATTATCTTTACCCACAGCCCCGATGGTTTTGGGTGTGCGGATGCCACTAGCCTGCAGGGCCAGATACTGCTTCAGTTTGCTGACTTCCAGATTGATGGCGCCAGTCCCATTGATGACACGTGCACCTTTCTGTTCCAGCCAGGTTAGTACCTGATCTGTCAATTCCGGTGCATAGCGATTGCCGCGGGTATGAGAAGAGGCACTCATTCGATTATAGTAAACAGCTTTTTCAGGCAGTTCCTGAATATCCAGCATTCCTTGAGATAAATCCCATTCATCATAAGGGACGTCCAATTCATCCAGTCGCTTGATTAAATGCTTTGTCCAGTCCATATTTTCATGGATAATAACTACTTTATTCATTAAAAAAACTCCTCGTCCTATTTAATCTCACTGCCTATTATCTGTAAAATACTTACTTAATGCAAGTTGAAATACAGCTTGCACCACCGTATGCCGAATAATATTGAACAGTTATGAGGTAGAAATAAGCATCGGCTAAAAATGTAAGCCTTTTCACTTGTATTTAAAAAGTATACTTGTTAAATTGAGAATAGTAGCAAAATACTGTAAAGGAGCGGATAAAATGGGTCGTTTAGACGGAAAAGTCGCAATTATTACAGGTGGCGCAGGCGGAATGGGTAAGATGCATGGCAAGTATTTTGTTAGAGAAGGGGCAAAAGTAGTCGTAGCAGATCTGGAATCCTCAGATGGACAGAAAGTAGCCGAAGAACTAGGAGACGACGCGATTTTTGTTGCCTTTGATGTAACGAGTGAAGATAGTTGGGAAGAACTAGTCAAGAAGTCAGAAGAGAAATTTGGTCCGGTCAGTATACTGGTCAATAATGCGGGTATCGTGCTGCAGAATCCAATCGAGAGCACGTCGCTTGAAGAATATCGCAAAACTATTCATGTCAATCAGGATGGCGTATTCTTAGGCATGAAACATGTACTGCCGTCCATGAAGAAAGTGGATAATGGATCAATTATTAACATTTCTTCCATTGCCGGAATAGTCGGTGGGGCAGGAAGTCTTGCCTACACAGCATCGAAGTTTGCGGTAAGAGGAATGACGAAGACAGCTGCAGCTGAATTTGCTGAATACGGTATTCGAGTGAATTCAATCCATCCGGGTGTCATTCGTACACCGATGACCGAACAGGAAGGCGTTAAAGAAATGGTTCAGGAGATGGTTAAAGACATCCCATTGAAACGTATCGCTGAACCGGAAGAAATCTCAAATCTGGTCCTCTACTTGGCATCTGATGAATCCAGCTATTCAACAGGCTCCGAGTTTGTAGCAGATGGCGGACACATCCAAGTACTTTAAAAGTGTAGGACTGAAGTTTTCAAGAGTCTCCAGTCTGTCAAATCTGGGGGCTCTTTTTATAGGGTGAATTCTGGCCTGGCCAGAATTATCTAATGTAAATACTGTTTAAAAGGCAGGATAGCAGAATGAGGTAGCTTTAGTTAACATAAGTGAGATTATGATAGGTCGAAACCACAGCAACCCCTGAGCTTTCGCTATCAGAAAAGATAAAGGAAAGAAAAAACCGCCTATTAATTCAGGCGGTTTTTGATATCTTTAAACCATTCTGATGCGGCTTGTACTTCTGGTGCAGTCAGTTGGTGACCGTAGCTTTCCCAGTGCAGTTTAACCTCTGCTCCGGCATCAGTCAGTAAGCTATTCAATTCGGTGGATTCTTCGGGAGGACAGATTGGATCATTCGTTCCAGCACCTATAAAAACGGGTATGCCGGATAAATTAGGCAAGCTGACGTCTCTCAAAGGTACCATTGGGTGATGCAAAATGGCTCCAGCCAGCGCATCATTATAGTGGAAGAGTAGACTGCCGGCAATATTAGCACCATTCGAATAACCGACGGCAACGATTTTTCTCCGGTTAAAGCCGTACTGCTCAGCTGCTGAATCAAGAAATTCATTCAACTCATGTGTACGAAATTTTAAGTCTTCAATATCAAATACACCTTCCTCTAGTCGCTTGAAGAAGCGGGCCATGCCGTTTTCACTGACATTTCCGCGGACACTTAAGACATTCGCGTCCGCATCGTATTCGTCTGCAAGAGGAAGCAGGTCGTTTTCCGAGCCACCTGTTCCGTGAAGCAGAAGCAGGGTCTGTCCATTTAAATCTTTTCCTTCTTTAAAAATATGTTTCATTGTATACTCTCCTTTATATTAATTAATAGGGGGTAAAATACTTTCCAACTTTTCGCGAGCTGATTCATATTGTTCCGGAAGCATCAGTTTCTGCCCGAGCTGGTCTAGTGATTCATCTACTGTGAAGCCTGGAGTATCAGATGCAATTTCAAATAAAATGCCACCGTATTCTCTGAAATATAACGCCTTGAAATAGTTACGGTCTTTTACATCTGTTGATTGGAAACCTCGTTCTTTGACGAATTGTAGCCAGTCTTTATGGTCTGTTTCATCTTCAGCTCTCCAGGCAATGTGATGGACTGTGCCCACGCCCATGTCTCCCGGTTTCTCAGCTTCAAGGGGGATATCAATCGTATTGCCTAAGTCACCGATAGATTTCAGACGCACCACGGAACCTTCTTCAGTGAGTCGAGACAATCCCATCGTATCCGTCAATGTCTGAATAGTTGCTTCTGGGTTGGCTGAATACAAGATAGCTCCAGAGAAGCCTTTGATAGCTTTTTCTTCAGAAATGTCGTGAGATGACCAGCTGTTGAGAGGCCCTGCTTCTCTTTCCACTATTTCCAGCTTTAATCCGTGTACATCTTCAAACTGCAGGACGTCTTCTTCGAAGCGAGTCTTCTTGACATACTCAACTGCTTTGTCTGATAGTCGTTGTTCCCAGAAAGGTAGACTACCAACGGGAACGGCATAAGAGGTGATGCCTACCTGCCCACTGCCGATAGTTCCTTGACTGCCATTGCTCCATGGGAAAAAGGTGATAATAGTTCCCGGCTGAGCCTCTCCGTTTCCGAAATACAAATGATAAGTTTGTGGATCATCGAAATTGACTGTTTTCTTTACCAAACGAAGTCCTAGGACATTTGAGTAAAAGTCCGCATTTTCTTGCGGATGACCAACGATTGCTGTGATATGGTGAATTCCTTTTGTTTGTTTCATTTAAACGCCTCCAGAATATGATATTAATTTAGTACGAATTCGAGATAACTCAACTGAAGTATACATCTTTCTTGTGTTTTAGTCAACTTGGAAGACCGGACGTGAGTTATATTCAAAAAAATTGCGCATTCAATTAAGCCGATTTATGAGCCTAACAGAAGTGCGCAATGATATTAGTTATTCTTGATACCTATAATACGTTTTAAATTAATATTTATAGGACTGACCGCCATCAATAGGAATGACCGTTCCGTTTACAAAGTCAGCTTCACTTAACAGATAAGCAGTTAATGCGGCAACTTCTTCCGGCTTGCCGAATCGCTTGGAAGGATTGGCTTTGACAAATTCTTCTCCTACTGCTTCCCAGTTTTCTTCATCAATCTGCTTCAGTGATCCCTCGACCATGGCTGTCATAATGGCACCTGGAGCAATCGCATTAATGCTGATACCGTGTTCGCCGTACTCCACTGCTGAATTTCGGGTCAGACCAACCACGCCATGTTTAGAAGCAGCATACCCAGACTGATTGCCGACACCTCGGATACCGCCAACTGAAGCGGTATTGACAATATAGCCGTGTTTCTGATCTTTCATGACTTTCAGCACATGTTTCATCCCAAAGAATACACCGTCCAGATTAATGGAAAGAACTTTTTTAAATTCATCTGAACCGAAGTCTTCAGTTGGGTTCTGTTTACCTTCAATCCCGGCATTATTAAAGAAGCCTGTGATTTTACCATATTTTTCAACGGTTTTATCCACATAGTTTTTCACGTCTGCTTCACGGGATACATCTGCCTTAACCATCAAAAGTTCAGTATCAGGATAATCTTTTTGAATCAAATCCTTAGTTTCTTTCATGCCGTCCTCACTGATATCGACTAAGGTTAGTTTAGCTCCTTCTGAAGCGACACGTAAAGCTGCTGCCCGACCTAAACCGGAACCGGCACCGGCACCTGTGATAATAATGACACTGTCTTCGAAACGTTTACTCATGAAAATCCTCATTTAAAATTGTGTTATACATAGTATATCAAGATAGTGAAAATGTAGCTAAATAAACGCTCTTACTATGATGAACGGAAAAATAGAGTATACTGGAAGCAGGAACAGAATAAACTGTTACATTATGAGAAGAGCATATACATACGAAAGGAGAGAGGGGTATGAAAGCTTGGACAATAAGCGAACCTGGTGGACGAGAGGTGCTGGTGAAAAAAGAGTTTCCGGAACCAATGGCACAAAAGGGGGAACTACTCATCCAGGTTAAAGCAGCCGGCATTAACCGAACCGATACGTTGACCAGACAGAACACGTCACTCTCATCTCCCTACCCCATTCTAGGGGTTGAAGTGAGTGGTGTGGTGGTTGCCAATCATTCATCTGACTGGACACTGGAGGTAGGCACGCGGGTAGCCGGACTGGTCAACCATGGGGGCTATGGAGAGTACGTTGTGATGCCTGCAGATAGAGCCATTAGACTACCGGACTCACTGACGTTCGAAGAAGGCGCGGCGATTCCGGAAGTCTTCCTGACTGCCTATCAGACACTCTATCTGCTCGGAGACCTGCAGGAAAAAGAAAGGGTACTGATTCATGCAGCCGGGAGCGGTGTGGGGACAGCTGCGATTCAATTGGCTAAACAATTAAGTCAGGCTACGATCTTTGCAACGGCAGGGAGCTCAAGAAAACTGGAGGTAGCTGACTCGCTAGGGGCGGACGTGCTGATTAACTACAAAGAAACAGCTTTTGATGACGTGATAGCGGATCAGACCGATGGACAGGGAGTCGACGTAATTCTTGATTTCGTTGGGGCCTCATACTGGGATAGAAACCTCAGGAGTGCTGCGGTGGATGCCCGCTGGATTTTAATCGGGACCCTAGGTGGATCCACTGTTGAAAAGGTATTACTGAGTGAACTCATGAAGAAACGGATTGCCCTCAAAGGGACGCTGTTGACCCCCAGAAGTAATGCCTACAAGGCTGCGCTGACAAAAGAATTCGTTCATGAAGCCCTGCCGTTGTTTAAAGAGGGCAAGCTTAAACCGGTGGTTCATTCCGTCGTTCCCTTCAGTGAGTTGCCGGAAGCGCACAGGCAGATGGAAAACAATGAAAACATCGGAAAAATCATTTTGTCGTTCGAACAATAATATGAACGACATCAGAAAAAAAGACCAGCTGGCCCTATAGAAGAGCTAGCTGGTCTTTAAGCGTTAATCTAATTTAAGCATTTGATAAGTGAGCTTTTCCGGAGACTTTCTGCTTCTCTTTTTTCTTTTTCACAGGAGCAGTCTTTTCGGTCATGGTAAAGCCAGTGGCTGCATAAATCAGTGTAATAATCGGTGTGATGAATGCCAGGAAAGTATACGGCAGATACGCACTAACCGGGATACCTAGCGTTGTTGTTGCAAACATACCGGCACCGACCCATGGGAATAAGGTTCCTGAAAGTGTTGCAGCTGCTTCAACCGTTCTGGACAGGTTCTCAGGCTTCAAATTCATGCGATCATATAAAGGTTTCATAATCGTTCCTGTCATAACAGATGAGAAGTAAATCGCTCCACCTATCGCCAGTGTAAAGTAACCCACAAGCAAGGTGACAAGTGTCAGTGAGAAATGACCTTGAATCTTATGCGCAAATGAATTGACGATCGCTTCAAGAACACCTGATTCTGCCAGCATTCCGCCTAAACCTAGCGCGAAAAGGAACAGGGCAATCAGGGGCAGCATATCAGTAATTCCACCACGCTGCAGCAGTTCGTTAATTGTTCCGTTACCTAAATCAACAGTGTAGCCATCGTACATAATATTAAAGACGGATGATAAGGTGTAGCCTTGGTAAAAGACTGCCAAGACACCACCATACATAGCAGCTGAGAAAATTGAAATCACTGCAGGTTTTTTCATCATCATTAAGGCTACGAGCAGAATAATAGGTGTAAAGGCAATCCAGTTAATCGTAAAGTTTCCAGATAATTCTGTCAGTAGCACATTCACATGTTCTGAATCGATACGGTCCACACTATACTGCAAACCAATCACTGTAAATAAAATCGCAGTAATGATGTAGGCAGGGACTGCCGTGTACATCATGTGTTTAATGTGACCAAATAAGGTTGCTCCCGTTACAGTTGGAGTCAAGTTTGTTGTATCAGATAACGGAGATACTTTATCACCAAAATAGGCGCCACTTAAAATGGCACCAGCTGTAATGCCTGCTGGAATACCTATAGTAGATCCAACACCCATCATTGCCACGCCTGCTGTACCGATGGCTCCCCAAGATGTTCCAGTTGTGGTCGCAACTACCGAAGTGAAAATGAGAGTTGTCAGTAGGAAGAACCGAGGAGAAATCAGGTTAATTCCATAGTAGACTAAAGCGGGAACGGTACCTGAAGCAATCCAAGTACCAATAAGAATACCTACATTAATCAAAATGAGAACCGACTCAAGTGACTGTCCCATCGATTTGAACATAACATCCTGTATGTTTGAGTAAGTGTAGCCCAGCTTCATCATAAATGGAACCAGAACAAACATCCCAATGAACATGAGGACTTGAATAGGTGCATCAAAAGCAAGAATTCCTGCTGAAATGATTGAGACGATACTAAGCAGCATCGTTAAGGCAAATAAAAAACCGGGTTTTTTAATGTCTTCGTTTATCAAAATAAAACTCCTCTATAAATTTGTGTCATAAGTGACGGTTTCTTTCTAATTGTTAAAAATAAGAACTTATTCCGTCCAGTTCAGTGATTGAACGAAAAGAAAAGAGCTTAAGGTCAAACCAGTAAGCTCTTTTTCGGTGTGCGTTTAGTCTTGTGCATTCAGATCTTCGATAGAATCAATGTCCATGTATTCTGGAACGACAAGTCCAATGACCGTGCCTTCCATGTTGGCGCCCATATCAACGATGTCATCACCGTATTCTTCAAGGTAAGCGCCCTGAGTAGTCGGTAACCAAGGTGCAACGGTTACGTCGACTTCACCTTGAGCTAAAGCCTGGAAGAGAATAGATGGGTCAACATTAGATAGGGTCACATTAAATCCATGTTCTTCGAGTACTTGTGTGATTACCTGAGAAGAAGCACGTTCTGAATCCCATGGGAATGAACCTATTTCAATAGAAACGCCATCAACTTCATCGACGCCTTCAGTCCAGCTGTCGACTGTATCGCGGTTATCTTCAATCCAGTCTGCGGCCGCTTCTTCAAATTCGACGTCCTGGGCAGCCAGCATGATTTCCTGCATGTCTTCTACTTCCCAAGAAAAATTATCCAAAATAGCATAGGCTTCAGGCATATCTTCTTCAAAGCCTATACGTGACATGGTATGAACATACTCACTGTCTCCGAAGACATTTTCCGGATCTTCCAGGAATTTCAAGTCATACATTTCAAATTTGTAATGAGGTGTCCAACCTGTCACAACAATGGGTTCTTCGTTGTTTATAGCTGAGTCAAGCTGTCCCATCATACCCGCAGTTGAACTGGTTTCCAGCTCCCAATCCTGCAGGTTATCGTATTCTTCCAATGCTTGTTCGGTTCGTTCAGTAATGCCGGCTCCTGGTTCGATACCGGTAATCGTGTAGTTCAGTTGTTCGCCGATACTTGTTTCACCGTTGTCTTCAGCAGTGTCTTCTCCATTACAGGCTGCAAGCAGTAAAGATGCAGATGCAAGAGATATCAATTTAATAGGTAATGATTTTTTCAAGTTAATTAACCTCCGTTTAGTTTTTAAACTTTCATGAAATTTTCATAGAAGTTTCAATCCGTATATAACCGTAGCATAAATAGTTGTAGGCTGCAAAATTCGATCCGCCATTTATAAACGATTGTAAATAAATTAATAACTAGAACCTGATGAGGTAAATATTTTTAAAGCTTTATTAGAATTTTCTAATTTTTCAAAAAATAGTCAAATTGCTTTCGTGCCGGTTAAAAAGCATCATAGCATAAGAAAAACAAGGGGAGTCTGAGTGGAAAACCCTTTCATCAAAAGGTATGATAGACGTACATGAAAGAGAACATCAACTATTCAAGGAGGCGTACACGTGAAGAAACGATTATTGGGAAAGACGGGTATGGAAGTAACAGAAGTAGGATTTGGTGCCTGGCAGATCGGAAATCTGAAAGACTGGGGAGGGATGACTGACAGTGATGCGGTCAGACTCGTCCATGAAGCGGTGGATTCCGGCTGTAATTTTTTTGATACGGCACCCAATTATGGTTTAGGGAAAAGTGAAGAACTACTGGGAGAAGCTTTGAAGGGGAAGAGAGACCAGGTCATTATTAACAGCAAGTGTGGCCATCAGGCAGATGACCAGCAAAGTTTTGATCCAAAAGACTTGGTTCAATCAGTTGAAGGCAGTTTGAAACGTCTCCAAACCGATTACCTGGACAGTCTCATTTTGCATAACCCGCCGTTTGAAGTGTTACAAGACGGTTCGCCGCAGTTTGACGTACTGAAGCGACTGAAAAAAGAAGGGAAAATCAGAGCCTACGGTGCTTCGGTCGATACTGGAAAAGAAGTCAGTCAAATTATTACTGAGACAGATAGTGACGTCATAGAAGTCATGTTTAATATCTTTCATCAAGAACCGCTTGAAGCAATGCAAGAAGCTCACGATAAAGGAGTAGGGCTCATCGTTAAAGTTCCACTTGATTCAGGCTGGTTGTCAGGTAAATATGATGCGGACAGCACCTTTACTGGCATACGCAGCCGCTGGTCCAAAGAAGACATCAAGCGGAGAAGCGAACTGGTGAAAAAAGTAAGAACCATTATCGGAGAAGACTATTCGATGGTCAAAGCCTCACTGCAGTATATTCTGTCATTTTCCGAAGTGTCATCGGTCATACCAGGGGCTAGAAATAGTCAGCAGCTACAGCAGAATCTCTCAGCGGCTGATGAAAAACTGTCACCGGTCATGACAGATGAATTAAGAAAACTATGGCAGGAAGAGATAAAGGATAATCCGCTGCCATGGTGAATATGGACAAATAAAAAGTAAAGAAGCGTATCCTTTAAGGATAGGCTTCTTTTAATAGCTTGACTCCCATGCGTTAACTAAACTAAGAGAGGCTGAAAAATATGATAATCAAAGGGACTTAAGTCCAATGATCAAAACATATGATATAATGAGATTACATAACAATTCAGTATAAAGATAGCGGAATATAAGGGAGTGCACTATGAAGAAGTCATTATTGTTGTTACTACTGAGTACAAGTTTGTTGTACGCCTGCCAACCTAGCGATACATTATCGTCTTCAGAAAAAATGGCCGATGAACTGCCAAAAGAAGCTCGGAACTTCTTTAATAGTGTTGATAAAGAGAACGGAGTGCATTTATACAACGATGAACAAAGAAATTCTGTATTGGTTTATTTGAACGGATATAACGTTGAACAAGGAGACGTTGCAAATAGTTTCAATAACTTTAACGCAGTAGCAGAAGGAAATACTCTCCATCTTTCTTACGATACAGATACAACAACCGATTATGACTCAGAACTAGATAATCAATTGTATTTTGAAGTAAGTTTAGATAAAGAATACGATACGATTAAATTGTTTAATAATGGTGATGAAATATTTTTTAATACTATCTCAGGTAACCTTGAATAAAAAAATTGAAAACAATAAACAAAAAAGATTCCCGAAAAAAGGAATCTTTTTTGTATTCTTAAAATCAACATTTAGTTTGACATAGACTTTTTAGTATACAGTTTTTATATTTGGATGCTTTCCATTCGCAGTGGCAAGTAATTTTAAAGTAAAGCTAAAGACAGAGAAAGGAAGTTACAGATGACCAAGACGTTACATGATCAGCCTGAACTCGTATTTTACGCCGGAAGCAATTTACTGGAGGGACCAGTATGGGATGAAGTGAATAGCCTGCTTTATTTTGTATCCATTCCAGATGAAATCATTTACTGCTTTGACCCGGATACCACGGAAGTCAGAACCTACAGAACAGACGGGCCAGTTGGGGCAGCGGTTCTCGATGAAGACGGGATGCTGCTTTCAGCTGAAAAGAACGGTCTAGTTCAGATTGATCCGGAAACAGGCGAACGTTCAACGTGGCTTCATCCGAACACTGATGAGCGGATGAGGTACAACGATGGCAAGATGGATCCAGCAGGACGGTTTCTTATTGGAACGATGGGTGCTGAGCAAGTCATTGAAGGGGCTGCCTCTTTATACAGCGTGAAAGGTGAATCCTATAGAGAGCTGCTGTCAGACCTCTCGATTGCCAATGGGCTCGGCTGGTCTGAAGATGGAAATACCTTTTATCATATCGATACGCCAACTAAAAAAGTGAAGCAGTTTGACTATGACCTGGAAACGGGAAACATATCAAATGGAAGAGAGTGTATCGAGGTTACCGGCGATGGGAACCCTGACGGGATGTGCGTTGATACTGACGGCATGCTTTGGGTCGCTGAATATGGGGGCGGGCAAGTCTGTAAATGGAACCCTGAAAACGGTGAAAAAATACAGAACATACAGCTGCCTGTCACGAACGCTACCTCCTGCTGCATCGGAGGTAAGGATAAAGATACACTTTACATCACGACAGCTAAAGAAGACGGAGAAGAGCTCTCTGGTGGGTTGTTTGAAGTGACTATCAGATAATTTAGCAGTAAAACAGTTCGAATATTTTACTAAAACATTTTCAAAAAACTGTTGACAAAAAAAGGGATGTCACCTATTATAAATGTAAGCGATTTAACTAAAACGTTTTCGATAGAAAATATATTTTTTCGAAAGTTTACTAAAACGTTTTCGAAAAAAGTTAGGATGATGACTGGAAAATGATGAATTATACTTATGGAAGCGGAGAATTTGAGAACTGGATAGTTTCCGAGGAGGGTTTTTCTACTAAGCATTTAGGTAAGGCTGAAGCAATCTTCACTTTAGGTAACGGATATATGGGCTTACGATCTGCTACAGAAGAGTCCTACTTGGATGAACAAAGAAACTTGCTGATTAATGGGACGTTCAATAAATTCAGTGAAGTCGAAGTGCCTGAACTACCAAATATTGCAGATGTTACGAACATCGATTTCACAGTCGATGGAGAACGCTTCTCACTGGAGTCAGGAGAAACAACTGACTATATTAGATACTTAAATATTAAAGAAGCAGAGCTGATTAGAGAAATTGAATGGATTTCACCTGATAATAAAATGTTGAACTTCAGATTTAGACGTTTTGTTTCATTAGATGACCTACATTTGATTGGAATGCAAATCGAAGTAAATAATAAAGGTGACGAAGTAGACTTAACCTTTGAATCAGGGATTAATGCTCAGATGACTAACACAGGGTCTCAGCATTTCCACGAAGGAGAGAAAAGAATATATGATAAAAAATACTTAGAAACAATTCAGACTACTACGGAATCTAATATTGATATAGCTGTGTTATCTACTCATAGTATGAAGCTAAATGGAGAGTCTGTTTTCTTGGAACCAAAAATGGATATAGACAGAAGGAAAATGACAGTTAGCTACGCCATAACACTTAGCAAAGGGGATCAGCTGTTAGTTGAAAAAACAAGCATGGTCTATACAAGTAGAGATAATGAATGGGAAAGCAAAACATATGACTTAGCAGAAATGAGGAAATCGGCTCTGGCTAATTTAAAGGCTTGTAGCGAAAAAGGGTATGATACAAACTTCAGCAATCATAAAAAAGCTTGGGAAATGAATGTGTGGAGTGCTTATAATTTCAGCTTGAAATCTGCTAATCCATTCGATCTGCTGGCTTCAAGGTTTGCGATTTATCACCTGACAGCTATGGTTCCAGCGCATAGTGAAAAAATGGGTATAGGTGCTAAAGCATTAAGCGGAGAAGGATATAAAGGACATTCGTTCTGGGATACTGAAATATTTATTTTACCCTTCTTTACTTTTTTCAATCCAGAAATTGCAAAGTCACTGCTTACTTATAGGTACCACGGATTGACAGGAGCTAAAAAGAAAGCCCTAGACAATAATTATGAAGGAGCGATGTATCCTTGGGAAGCGGCTTACCCTTCTGATGGAGAAGTGACACCTGTATGGGGAGCCGTCGATATCGTTACTGGCGAACAGACAAAAATTTGGAGTGGATTCATCGAGCAACACATTACAGCGGATATTGCTTTTGCAGTTTACCAGTACTATTCAGCTACAGGCGATGATGAGTTTATGACTAACTATGGATATGAGATTATATTCGAAACAGCCAAGTTCTGGTCAAGCCGTCTAGAGTGGAATGAGGACAAAGAGGCTTACGACATTAACGGAGTCATTGGTCCGGATGAATACAAGGAGCATGTCAATAATAATGCATTCACAAACTATATGGCACACTTTAACTTATCGCTAGCCGTACAATATTACAACACATTAAAGAGCAGCGACATCGAATTATTCAACAAACTGGATGAACTGACAGACATCTCAACCTGTATTGATGAAGTAATTTACAGCAAAGACAAACTTTATCTACCACAGCCGGATAAGGAGTCATTGGTAATCCCGCAGGATGATACCTATATGTTAAAAAAGAATCTTGATATTACAAAATACAAGAATGCTGATAAAGTGGGCAAGCTATTTGACGATTACAACCTTGATCAGGTCAACGAAATGCAAATAACCAAACAAGCAGACGTACTGGTCCTATTGTATTTAATGGATCAGACAAATCAGCCGCTGGACAGCAAACTCAAACAAGCTAATTTTGATTATTATGAACCGAGAACAACACATGATTCTTCTCTAAGCTTATCTACTCATGCAATCATTGCTTCTGACATAAATAACAAGGAGCTTGCTTACGACCTTTATTCCAGAGCTACTCGAATAGACCTGGGACCAAATATGCATTCTTCAGATGCAGGTATTCACGCAGCATCCATAGGAGGAATCTGGCAGATTATATTATTCGGTTTTGCCGGTATACGTATTAGCGGTACTACGTTGAAGATTAATCCTAATCTTCCGGAAGAATGGAATGAACTCAGTTTTGTATTTAAATGGCAAGGGAAGTCAGTTCAACTGGATATTACTAAGTCAGTCTTTATCGTAACACCTTTAGATGGTCAGCAAATATCATTCGAATCAAATGGGAAAAGTTACACATCAGATATAGCTATAACAATTAAAAAAACATAACCTAGGAGGGTTAAAATGAATAAATTTATCAAATCTTTAGGCATGGTATCAACGATTGCGTTACTGGCTGCATGTAATAATGGTGATGATGGAACAACAGATACAGACACGAATGCAGAAGACCAAGGAGAGACTACTAATGAAAACGGCGGAGGAAACGTTAACTTAGCTGTGTGGGGATCTTCACCAGCTGAAACAAATGCACTCGAAGAAACGATAAGTAGTTTTGAAGAAGAAACAGGAATTGAAGTAGAACTCGAAATCATCCAGGACAATTTCCAGGATGCTATGACTGCCAGGTTTGCAGCTAACAATGCTCCGGATGTTTTTTACCTTGAAGCTTTTGCTGCGCCGATGTTTATTGAAAGTGGTGTGCTGGAAGATATATCCGGTGAAGTAGAGGATGTCGATGATTTCTTCGATCCACTAATTGATGTATTCAGAAGTGGAGAGGGACTATATGCTGTACCAAAAGATTATTCTACTTTAGCTCTTTACGTTAATGAAGATATGATTGAATCAGCTGGTTACACTCTAGAGGATATTCCACGCGACTGGGACGATTTGATGGCATTTTCTGAGGAGCTTCAGGGAGAACTTGAAGACAATCAGGCAGCAATGATTTTTGACCAGACATTGGCACGACACTATAGTGCTTTCATCAATAACGGATTAGATCCTGCTGGAGAAGAAGGTAGTGCGGACTTTACCTCAAGTCCTGAAGCGATTGAATATTTTGAATCAATTGTAGAGGGTAAAGAGGCAGGTTACTTGCAGAACCCACAAATCGATATGGGGATTGATTCTGCTGGAGCTGCATTTGGAGCGGGAAGAACGGCTATGATGATTGAAGGAAACTGGGTCATCAGTGCTCTTAACCAGGAATACTCTGATTTGAATTATGCTGTTCTTGAGTCACCTACCATCAATGGAGAAGAACAGTCTATGACATTCAGTGTAGGATATACTGTTTCAAGAGATGCCGAAAATAGAGATGAAGCCATCGCGTTCATCAACTACATGACTAATGACGGACTACAACAATGGAGCGAATTATCTGGTACACTGCCTCCTAGAGAATCAATTGCCGATGAAATGAATCTGTTCGATAATCCAGTTCTGGCTCCGCATGTTCTGGCAGCAGATTACGGAACAGTATGGAGTTCCGGAGAGAGTTTACCAGTGGTAGCATCTGCTTTTGATAACTACTTCCAAGCTGCAGTAAATGGTACAATGACAGTTGAAGAAGCTATGCAGGCTGCAGAAGACGAAGCCAACGCAGAGTTAGATAGAAGATAAAAGTAACTCACTCCAGACGTTTGATTAGTCTGGAGTTGAATTATATAAAGGGGTAGTCGAAATGAGAAAAAAAAGAAACAACAATATCCAAGGGCTTACTTTTATGGCCCCGGCAACATTAACAGCCTCTCTCTTTATCGTTGTGCCGATAGCTTATGCTTTTTTCATGATGTTCTTTAATATCAACTTATTGTCAGGTACTCGAACATTTATAGGATTTGATAATTTCAGAAAAATCATCGGAGACCCAAGGTTCTGGGCAGCACTTAGAAATACCAGTACGTATGTAGGCGTTGTTGTACCGATACAGACATCAATTGCTCTGATACTGGCAGCTTTATTAAACAGTAAAATCAAATTCAATCGTGCGTTTTTAACGGTAATGTTCATTCCGACTCTAACATCATCATCTGCAATGACGTTGATATTTATGTGGTTGTTCAATAATAATGGATTGGTAGTTAATCAGATTCAGCAATTAACTGGAATGAGAATCCAGTTTTTGACTAACCCTGACCTTGCTTTGAGTGTCATTATGATTATGAATATCTTTTCAACTGTTCCGCATTTCATGGTAGTTTTTTTATCCGGATTGCAGGATATACCTACAAACTTATATGAGGCAGCCGCTATTGATGGAGCGACTAAAGTCAGACAATTCTTTCATGTGACCATTCCTCAGTTAATGCCAATTTTGTTCTATGTTGTAACAATGGGAGTTGTTGGGACTTTCCAGATTTTTGATCAGGCATTCATACTGTCAGGTGGTACAGGAGGACCTCAAAATTCTACTCTAACCTTTACGCTGTACATCTACCAATTAGCTTTCACTAGCAATGACATGGGGAGAGCTACAGCAATGTCCTTTATTTTAGGTGTGATTATCTTTACTTTTACAGCAGTGATAAACAAAGTGATGAAAGCAGATGAAATGAATGGGTGATATAAAATGAGAAAAGAAAATCAGACACTTAAAATAATTGTTTATACTATATTGGTACTATATAGTTTACTAACACTTTTTCCATTTGCATGGAGTATTTTAACTTCCTTAAAGTCAACAGCAGAAATCGCAGGGGGAGGTACTTTCTTTCCAGAATCTATTAGTACGTCCGGTTGGGAAACTCTTTTCGAATCTCAATACACGACATGGGTCAGAAATTCATTAGTGGTAGCTTTAATTACCACGGTCTTAAATGTCATATTTAACACTATGGCAGGCTATGCATTTGCAAGGATTGATTTCTTCGGAAGGAAACTTCTTTTTAGTTTAATGCTTCTGCTAATTATGATTCCTGCTCAAGTCACTATGATTCCGCTTTATATCGTGGTTTCTAACCTTAATCTTATTAATACACATTGGTCAATCATTTTGACGTCTATGATAAATATCGCGTATATCTTTATGATGCGACAATTTTTTATTAACTTTCCTAAAGAGGTAGAGGAAGCTGCATCGATGGATGGTTTATCTACATTAGGTATATTCTTTAAAATAGTATTACCGAATGCTAAGCCGGCACTTGCTACTCAGGCAATATTTATTTTTATGGGTGTTTGGAATGAATTTATGAGACCATTGCTTTTTATCTCGAGTCCGGATCTTTATATGCTTACACAAGGTTTAAATGCTTTGTCTAATCAGTTCCGAAATATAACAGCTTGGGACATCATAATGGCAGGTGCAATATTCTCCGTTGTTCCAATCTTTATATTATTTATTTTCTTAAACAAGTATTTCATATCTGCTAACGATAGAAGTGTGGGTGGAAAGTAAGTATATATAGAGTATGTAAGTGATTTTATGATAAAATAATTAGAGTATGTAAAGTTTAGTTGTTCATTATTTTTATAAAAAAGGAGGAAAGCGCAGTGACTACTATTAAAGATGTTGCCAAAGCTGCGGGTGTCTCGGTAGCGATGGTATCTAAAGCTTTAAATAACTATCCTGATGTCAGTGATAAAACGCGAGAGAAAGTTAAACAAACTGCTGAAAAAATGAACTATTCTCCTAATATAGTTGCTAAAAATCTTTCCTCCAAAAATCAGAGGACTATCGCCATAATTACTTCCGGTTTTTTACGTTCAGAGAGCCTGGACAACAGTAACTCGTTTGATTTATTAAAAGGTGTCTATCAGGCAACGGAAGAAGACAACTATGAACTAGCTATGTATTTTACTGAAACAGAAAAACAACAAGTAAAAGACTATGCCAAATTTTGTAGAGAAAGAAACATAAGAGGTGTAGTCTTATCAGGTATTAGACTAGATGATCCATATTTTAATGCTCTGCTTGATACTAATATTCCTTGTGTATTAATAGACGTTAAAGTTCCCATGGAGAATAAGCTCATTGGGAGTGTCAGCATAGACAACGTTGAAGCTTCGTATGAAATGGCTCGCCATGTGATCTCCATGGGTCATAAAAACATAGCTGTCTTGACTGGAGAAGGAGAAGCTGATGTAAATGGTCAGAGATTAAAAGGAATTTATAAAGCAGCTGCTGAGAACCAGATTTCAATTGAAGATAAACTAATCACTGGTGATTTTAAAGAAAAGTCAGCATACAAAAATGTAAAAAAATATTTTAATAACCATAAAAACAATTTACCGACTGCTATTATTAGTTTCAGTGACATAATGGCTTTAGGTGCCTTGAAAGCAATCAACGAAAACGGATTATCAGTTCCAGATGATATCTCCCTTACTGGTTTTGATGGACTTAAAATTATTGAGTACACTAATCCGTCAATCACTACAGTGAAGCAGCCATTCCAAGAGATGGGATATGAAGCAGCTAAATTAGTACAAAGGATTATGGAAGGTAAGGAAGGGAAAAACGAAGTCATAGTGCCTTATGAAATGGTCTGGAATGACAGTGTCAAAGATTTAAATGAATAGAAAATATAATTATAAAAAGCAGTTGTATTTCATTCTAATTAATGAATGAAATACAACTGCTTTTTTAAATCAAATAATGTTTTTTTATACCGCTGCCTTCACTGCTTTTGTCAGAATGTCTTCGACTTCTATCGCTGCATCTTTAAGCGAATCATTTTCGACCATGTCAATTAGTACAGTCGGCTTCAAGACACCTGCGTAGACAGAGTTGTCTTTTTCATAAACCACTACCTTGCAGGGAAGGAAGTAGCCGACTTCAATCTGTTCATCGAGTACATCTTTAGCCAGCTTAGGGTTGCAGACGTCAAGCACGGTGAAATTCGGTTCGAAATCCATGCCCTTGCCTTCAATTTTCTCCTTCAGATTCACTTCATAGAGTATGCCGAACTGATTTTCCTTGATTTTCTTTTTCAGTCGATCAAGTGTCTCTTCGTATGAATAAGCACTTCTTTCTTCATAAGCGTAATTCATGTATTAGCCTCCTAATATAGTATCTTTACTGTTCTATTGTGACTCAGACAGAGAGAATAATCAATTAGTATGCTTACGATAAGTAAGGTTCGTATAAACTGTAAGAATAACAAATATATGCAAAAAATCGGTCTCAAGTCGCTGGTTTTATTCAAAGAAAAATGCTTTACTTAAAATATCTAAACAGTATAAAAGGAGGAATATATAAATGATGCAAAATATAACGGAATACCTGCCGATTCTCATCCCTTTGTTCATTCTGCAGTTGATCCTGCTTGTCACCGCAATTATTCATTTAGTGAAAAATGACCGCCTTACCCAGCAGAATAAAATTATCTGGGCACTGGTTATTGTGTTTGTCAACATTATCGGGCCAATTATTTACCTGATTTTCGGAAGGAAGGACGACTGATGGCTGTTCTGGAAATCAATCACTTGTCCAAATCATTTGGTAGTCAGGAAGTTCTGAAAGATGTGACCTTTTCGGTTGAAGAAGGCTCTGTATTCGGTTTTATTGGGAAAAATGGCGCGGGTAAAACAACCACGATGACGATAGCTCTGGGGCTTCTTAAAGCCGACGGAGGCAGCATTAAAATTAATGGCAAAACCGTAGCATATGGCGATACAGAGACGAATCAATATGTCGGCTACTTACCGGATGTACCGGAATTTTATTCCTTTTTAACCGCACGCGAGTATATGACCTTGAGTGCAGAAATTAGTGGCATCCATCCGAAAGAGTCGTCTGATAAAATAACAGAGTTACTTAAAATGGTAGGACTGGAAGACAGTAAAAAAAGGATAAAGAATTATTCGCGGGGCATGAAACAAAGACTTGGGATTGCGCAGGCCCTGATTAATGACCCGGTTCTACTGATTTGTGACGAACCGACATCGGCTCTGGATCCGATAGGGAGGCAGCAATTGCTGTCCATTCTGAAAAAAGTCAAAGAGAAGACAACGGTCATCTTTTCCACACACATTTTGAGTGATGTGGAGTCGGTCTGTGATGAAGTAGCTATCCTGAATGAAGGAACGATTGTCAAACAAGGGACAGTTAAAGAATTGAAAGACGGTCTCCCTTCAGAAAAGTGGCTGGTGGTCTGTGAGACTGAAGCGCATAGCAAGCTGCTTCTGGAAGCAATCAAGACGGACAACACGTTTCAAGCGGCAGTTCTAGACGGCTTTGAAGTTCATGGTGAATCCAGTGATGGTAGACTGGCCATGAAAAAGCTGCTGAGTTATTTACATGCCTTGTCCATTACGCCCATCCGTATGGAACGGAAAGAAGCAACGATGGAAGAAGTGTTTGTGGAGGCGATAAGATGAGAGGGTTCAAGGCGTTTATAAAAAAAGAAATGAAAGAAAACACTCGAAATTTTCGTTTCCTTATTTTGGGCATTGTGTTTGCCATTGTAGGGCTTTTGAGTCCTTTGAGTGCGCGCTTTCTGCCGGAGCTTATGGAAAACCTTATTGACGACAACATAACGATTATCCTGACTGAGCCCACCTATGTCGATTCCTGGCTGCAGTTCTTTTCCAACATGAGTCAGATGGGCATGGTCGCTTTTGTCCTTGTATTCAGCTCGATTTTTTCCAAGGAGTATGACAAAGGGACACTTGTTCATATGGTGACCAAAGGCCTACCGCGCTTGTCTGTTTATTACGCTAAATTCACGGTCATGCTTGCGTCCTGGACGCTCTTTTACTGGATGAGTGTCGCCATTACGCTAGGCTATACTTTTTATTATTTTCCTGAAGGGACAACTGAAGGGCTGTTTCTCTCGGTCGGAAGCTTGTATCTTTTCGGAATTTTGCTGATAGCTTTACTTATCAGCTCGGCGGCTTTCTTCAATAGTGTTTTTGCCCCACTTTTAACAGTCGGCGGTTTTGTAACATTACTGTTCATACTGAATCTGTTTCCTTTTATTGGAGAGTGGAGTCCGCTTCAGTTAGCCACCCGTAATATTGAGCTGCTCATCAGTACTCAGGCCGACTCTGCTCTCTATCAGAGTTTGTTAATGACTCTCCTGCTGCTCCTAGCCGCGCTGTTTATCGGTGGCTGGTCCTTTAAACGGAAAGAATTGTAAAAAGAAGTGTACACTATAAAAATCTCATTTCAGATAGTTGAAATGAGATTTTTATAGTGTTTTGAAATTAGGTGAACTGAACAAAAATGTCCAGCCCGAGTGGTGATTGACCTTCGACCGCTGCGTCCTGTTCCTTATTAAATTCTATATAAGGGCCTCCAGTGACATAAACAAAAGCCGTCAGCAGATATTTTTTCTGATGCTCTTGAATGGCTTGGGCTTTTTCCTCTGGTATGAAGCCTAGAGGGGTTCCTTCTACTACAACAAGAATTCGATTCTGTTCCTTGCTGTTAAAGTCGACATTGACCGTTGTTATGGTCTCAAACTTATATGTGCGACTGGACAATGGTGTCATGTCTTCGAGTGTTCGTCCTTTATAGTACTGCTTAAAGGGGTCTTCCTCCACCATTGTCTGGACCACCTGGTCAATCGTTTCCTGGTCGGCTTTCAGTTCATGGGCAGTGAGCTTTGTTTCGTATTGAATAGTTGCCGGGCCTGATTCAGCTGTTTCCTCAGGTTGCTTTTTGGGTTCGTTCTTATCTTTCCCTTTAAAAAAATCAAATAATCCCATAGCGGGTCTCCTTCCATCTTAACTGTTGCATGGCTATAAAATAAGAATACTTAAAGTAAAGCTAAGAGTCAATTAATGTAAGGGGGTGCTATCAGTTGCAGTCAGAAGTCAGCCGTGTCAAAATAATAGAAAGGAGCGTTTAGGAGGCAATACGTATGGCAGAAGTATTCTGGTTCAAAGAAAATTCCCCTTTTCCCAATCATCCATTGCCGGTCATTTACTATCCTCAGGCTTTTAAGGAACTATTGGAGGAGAGCACGGACGGGGGCGAAGCGGTTAAAGAACAATTCAAGGCCAACGGCTACACAAACGGCTGGGTTAATGGCATTCACGACTATCATCATTTCCACTCCAATACCCCTGAAGTGCTGGGATGTGTTTCCGGTGAGGCAACTGTCCAGCTGGGTGGGCCACACTCAGATACAGTGACCTTTAAAAAAGGGAATGTCCTTCTTCTTCCGGCTGGTGTGGCACATAAGCGAGTCACCGCTTCAGCAAACTTCAGTGTTGTGGGCGCCTACCCAGATGGTGCATCCCCTGATATGCAGCTGGGTGATGCTGTGGACTATGAACGTGTCCAGAAAAGAAGCTATGATGTCCCCGTTCCTAAAACGGATCCGGTCTCCAATGATGATGGTGCAGTAAAAGAATTCTGGGATAAGCAGTAAAAAGTGCTATACTAAATGACAGGTAAGAAGGCTTATAAGAATGTACTTCTTGTAAGCCTTTTTACTTGTCTGTCATTAAAATAACAAAGGGAATTAAAGAAAGCGTTATTACTATAACCAAAACTTATAGACTGTATAATTTTTAACAGTTAGACTTTCTTTTCAGGACCCGGTATTATCTATTTGTAAGCGATTGCGATAACTTTTCATTTTAGGAATGGCAATCTTACGAGGCAGACGAAAAAGTATATAAAAACTTATAGGAGGAAAACAATGAGAGATGTAGTAATCGTAGAAGCTGGCCGTACACCGGTCGGCTCACATGGAGGGACTCTGAAAGATGTCTCCGCAGTAGACTTAGGTGTATCAGTTGTTAAAGGTGTGATGGAAAGAGCTAAATTAGATCCAAGTCAAGTAGATGAACTGATTTTTGGGAATGTTTTAAGCGCAGGATTAGGTCAGAACGTTGCCCGTCAAGTTGCAATCAAATCTGGTATTCCTAAAGAAGTACCCTCGTTTGCTTTAAATAAATTGTGTGGCTCTGGACTGAAATCAGTGGCTTTGGCTGCTCAAGCTATCATGGTCGGTGATGCAGATGTGGTGATTGCCGGTGGAACAGAAAGCATGAGTAATGCGGCACACGTCATGGAAAATGCACGCTGGGGCAAACGCATGGGTGACATGAAAGTTGTTGATACGATGTTGAAAGATGGTCTGGTCGATGCCTTCAATGACTATCACATGGGAATTACAGCAGAAAATATCAATGATAAATACGGGTTCACACGTGAAGAACAGGATAAATTTGCTTTGACCAGTCAAAACCGTGCAGAAGAAGCGGTTAAATCAGGACGCTTCAAGGATGAAATCATCCCAGTTGAAGTTCCTCAAAGACGCGGCGATGCCGTTGTTGTTGACACGGATGAGTATCCTAAATTCGGCATGACCTATGAAAAGCTTCAGAAACTGCGTCCGGCCTTCAAGAAAGACGGTTCGGTTACAGCAGGGAATGCTTCAGGAATCAATGATGGCGCAGCAGCTGTAATCTTGATGAGCAAGGAAAAAGCGGAAGAACTAGGCATGAATATTCTAGTTACATTGAAAGCTTACGCTAGTGCCGGTGTGAGTCCTGAAATTATGGGCTGCGGTCCGATTCCAGCTTCTCAGAAAGTTCTGAAAAAAGCAGGCATGTCAATTGAAGATATTGACCTGATTGAAGCCAATGAAGCCTTTGCAGCTCAGTCACTCAGTGTTGTTAGAGACCTGAACTTGAATACAGACATCGTTAATGTCAACGGTGGAGCAATTGCTTTAGGTCACCCAATCGGTGCAAGTGGTGCTCGTATATTGGTTACATTAGTACATGAAATGCTGAAACGCGATTCTAAAAAAGGGTTAGCTACTTTATGTATTGGCGGCGGTATGGGAATCGCTGTTGTAGTAGAACGCTAGGAGGATATAGATGGATAAAGTAGTCGGAATTAAAGACGCAATCAAGGATATCAGAGACGGTGATACACTGATGATTGGCGGATTCATGGCCAACGGCGCACCGGAAAAACTGATTGATGCATTAATCGAGCAAGGCGTAAAAGATATCACGCTTATCAGTACAGATACTGGTTTAGTGACAACCGGATCAGGAAAGTTAATTTCCCGTAAGCTGGTCAAGAAATTATACGCTTCTCATATCGGAACAAACAAAGAGACAGGTCGTCAGATGAACGAAGGCGAAACAGACGTTGATCTGGTTCCTCAGGGTACATTGGCTGAACGCATCCGCGCGGGCGGATATGGAATAGGTGGATTCCTGACAGAGACTGGGGTAGGGACTTTAGTTGAAGAAGGAAAACAGAAAATTACAGTGGACGGCGTAGAGTACCTGCTGGAAACACCATTAACGGCAGATTATGCACTTATTCATGCCGCAAAAGCTGACCGCAACGGCAACCTGGTTTACAAGGGTTCTACAAACAACTTCAGCAATGTCATGGCTTCAGCAGCCAAAGTAACCATTGTTGAAGCGGACGAGGTAGTTGAAAACGGTGAAATCGATCCGAACTTTGTGCATACTCCTGGAGTATTTGTGAATAGAGTAGTAGATGGAGGTGCAGTCAATGGATAAGCACGAAATACAGGAATTTATTGCAAAACGTGTGGCGAAAGAACTGGAAGACGGTTCAATCGTTAACTTGGGAATTGGTTTGCCGACTAAGGTAGCAAACTACATTCCAGACGATGTGGAAGTTCTTTTCCAGTCTGAAAATGGCTTTGTCGGACTAGGGCCTTCTCAGACAGAAGAAACGCACGACCCGAATATCGTGAATGCTGGCGGACAGCCGGTTACCATCAAGCCGGGCGGCGCATTCTTCGATTCTGCAGTATCCTTTGGTATTATCCGCGGCGGACACGTTGACCTGACAGTCTTAGGAGCGTTACAGGTTGATGAAAAAGGAAACATTGCCAACTACATGATTCCAGGGAAGCTGGTTCCGGGTATGGGTGGCGCGATGGATCTTCTGAACGGCGCGAAAAAGGTTATTGTGGCCATGCAGCACACAGCTAAAGGCAACCACAAAATTCTTAAAGAATGTAACCTGCCACTGACAGCTCAAGGTGCAGTTGACACCATTATCACTGAAATGGGAGTCATTAAAGTAACTCCGGAAGGACTCCTGTTGACAGAAATCAATCCGGAATTCAGGGTTGAAGAGGTTCAGGAAGCAACAGAAGCTAAGTTATATGTAGACAAAGATTTGAAAAAAATGAAAGCTTAATACACATTATAGGAGGAAACAGGACATGGTAGAGGGACAAGTTGTATTTATTACTGGAGCAGCAAGTGGAATTGGGCACTCAATTGGTATGGAATTTTTAAATGCCGGTGCTAAAGTTGTCTTCACAGATATCAACCAGGAAAAACTGGATGAAGTAACAAAAGAATTACAGGACAGCGGAAAAGACTGCCTGGGCATCAAAGTGGATGTAACAAATGAAGAAGACATCAAGTCAGCAATTGAACAGACTGTAGAAAAATACGGCCGTTTAGACGTATTACTAAACAATGCCGGACTTCAGCACGTATCTCCAATTGAAGACTTCCCGACAGCTAAATATGAATTCATGATTAAAGTCATGCTGACTGCGCCATTCATGGCTATCAAGCACGCTATGCCTATTATGAAGAAACAAGGATTTGGCCGCATCATGAAC
This sequence comes from Alkalibacterium psychrotolerans, assembly GCF_054784355.1. Taxonomy (NCBI): domain Bacteria; kingdom Bacillati; phylum Bacillota; class Bacilli; order Lactobacillales; family Carnobacteriaceae; genus Alkalibacterium; species Alkalibacterium psychrotolerans. The sequence continues at coordinate 61,135 of NZ_BAAGPH010000034.1, forward strand.
ATGGCGTCAATTAATGGTTTGATTGGATTCTCAGGAAAATCAGCTTACAATAGTGCCAAGCACGGGGTTATCGGTTTGACTAAAGTTGCGGCTCTTGAAGCAGCTGAATACGGCGTAACCGTTAACGCTATCTGCCCTGGCTATGTGGACACACCACTTGTTAGAGGTCAGCTACAGGATCTGGCTAACACACGCAATGTGCCACTTGAAAGCGTACTGGAAGATGTTATTTACCCATTGGTACCACAAAAACGTCTACTGGATGTTTCTGAAATTGCCCACTACGCAATGTTCTTAAGCAGCGAAAAAGCTGGTGGAATCACTGGACAGGCAGTTGTTCTGGACGGCGGCTACACAGCACAATAATAGTTAATAAACCGGGAAACGGTGGGGGCAGATACCGTCTGCTTCTACCGGCCTTTCCATGAACACAGGAATAAAAAGGTATGGGAATGCCTATCAGTACTTAAATTATAGCAATTATTCGGAAAGAGGAGTGACAAACGTGGAAGTATTAGGAATTATAGTAGGGTTATTTATATTAATGGGACTGGCTTACCTAGGGTATTCAATCATCTGGGTAGCACCATTGGCAGCAGGATTTGTAGCATGGACTGGCGGACTCGATTTATTGGAAGCGTACACAGGAATTTATATGTCCGGACTAGTAGGGTTCTTACAAACATGGTTCCCGGTATTCATGCTGAGTTCGATTTTTGGTAAATTAATGGAAGACTCTGGCATGGCCAGATCCGTTGCATTGAAATTGTCTGCATTATTGGGTGAAAAGAGAGCGATCTTAGGTGTATTCCTTTCTGCTGCTGTATTGACTTACGGTGGAATTAGTTTATTCGTTGTCGTATTCGCTGTTTATCCATTGGCTTTATCACTGTTCAGACAGGCAAATCTGCCTAGACGTCTGATACCAGCAACCATTGCATTAGGTGCCTTTACCTTTACAATGACAGCTATACCTGGAACACCTCAGATTCAGAATCTGATTCCAATGCCTTACTTTAACACCACACCAACTGCCGCACCAATCATGGGTATTGCAGCAGCCTTAGTTATGTCCATCGGTGGGTATTTATACTTGATGTGGAGACAGAAACAATTATTGAACAAGGGTGAAGTGTTTGACGAACCAAAAGATAACACAATTATTGAAGTAACAGAAGAGCCACCAAATGTCTTCTTGTCATTGATTCCTCTAGTATCTGTATTGGTAACATTGAACGTATTTGAATGGAACATCGTTGTGGCGATTCTTGTCGGTATTATTTTAATTTTACTGTTAAGCCTGCCAAGAATTAAAAGCATGGGTGTAACAAGCTCAATCAACGATGGAGCGAAAGGCTCTGTTACAGCTATCCTGAACACTTCCGCAGCCGTTGGTTTTGGTACAATTGTTCAGGCTGTTCCTGGCTTTGCAATGCTGACGTCAGCACTGATGTCCATCCCTGGTAACCCGCTTGTTTCTCTAGCAGTTGCCGTCAACTTGCTTGCCGGTGCAACAGGATCTGCTTCAGGTGGTATGGGAATTGCTCTTGAAGCTTTAGGCGAACAGTACTATGCCTTATCTCAGACTTCCGGAATTGCGCCAGAAGCCTTCCACCGTATTGCTTCAATTTCTTCAGGTGGACTGGACGTATTACCGCATAACGGTGCTGTATTGACCTTGCTGACAATTACTACACTGTCGCATAAAGAAAGTTACATGGATATTGCTGTTGTCGGTATTATTATCCCTATCTTATCTTCTGTTGTGGGTATTGCTCTAGCGTCAATTGGATTGGTTTAAAAAGGAAATTAGTAAAAGCGAAGGAAGTAGGGAATCTACTTGCCTTCGCTTTTTTCTATACCATAATATTCTTTCATATAGTTGAATACATAATCTTCCACTCGCGGGTAGCGTTTCTGCTTACGTCGGCAAAGGGCAACTTCCCAGTGAATAGGGTTTTCGATATCAATCCTTACCACTTCGTCCATTGAATAATAATCAGCCACGGGAGACGGAAGCACAGTAATCAGATTAGAATTTCGAGTAGAGTTCAGCAGCAGATCCCACGAGGCTGACTGAAGGGACAGAAGCGGTTTAATCTGTTCAGCAGAGAATTTCTTGAGCAACTGATGGTGAATCATGTAGCTTGAATCGAAAATGGCCATCGGCTGGTTGTGCAAGTCCGACCACTTCAGTTTTTCTTTTTTAGCTAGGGGATGATTCTTGCTCATAAAGGCAGACAATTCGTCTTTTGATAAAGGCACTTCTTCAACAGTATTGCTGTCAAGACCTGTCGGCGTCAGCAGGACGGCTATCGGAATTTCCTGCAGGAGTAAATCTTTTCTCAGTTCTACCGCACCGGCTTCTTTTATTTCAAACCCGATTTTAGGATTTTCAGAAAGCAGTTTTGGAAGGATTTCTGGGAAGACAATCGAAATAACAACAGGGGGAATACCAATTTTTATATTACCTTTGAGTTGTGTGGATTCCTCCTGCAGGTCATCCATCATTTCGGAATATTTTTCAACAATTTCCTTGGCATGCGCATACAGCACTTCACCAGAAGGCGTCAGGTTCTGAAGCCGGCCATGAGATCGCTCAAAAAGCTGGATGTTTTCCATTCTTTCGAGGTTGGTAATGGTTTGGCTGAGGGCAGGCTGAGATAAATGAAGTGTTTTTGATGCCTTGGACATGTTGAAATCCGATTCAACAATGGCAATGAAATAAGATAATTGTTTAATGTCCATAAAAAGTCCTTTCCTGATTCAGGAGTGAATGCTTTGTCTCTATCTAGTATACCAAATATATCCAAGCTGACTACTTGAAAATTCGGGAGAAAACGGACCGTTTTCTTACATTATCAAATGATTGGGGTTTGAGTAGGGACTCAATGCCGATTACCTGCTGAGTGACTGGCAAAAGCGACTTGACCGGTCACTCAATCAGAAAGCCACACTCAGTTCCGGGTAAAACGCCAGTTGACCTGTGACTCAGATGATTTGTTCCTGCCGGTTTAGGGTCAACTGACTGTTGCCCCCGAACTCATTTAGAAGTATTTTTTCGGTTCCTGGTCAAAGTGAGGTTGCCCCGGTACTCGCTGGAGTTATTTTCTCCGGTTAGGGGTAAAATGAGTCTTCCCCCTTGACTCAACTCCTTTAACGGCACCAGTTGCGTGACAAACTAATTTAAACTTAAAAGCCTAGTATTTTTTTAGAAAAATAGGATAAATCATAACTCCAGATTAAGTCTGTTCTGTTATAGGTAATGAAACGACAGCTTGTCTCATCCATTTCTTCTCTCGTAAAAAACAAAAAGAGTTCAGCTTTCTCTCCTAGGTATTGAGAAAGCTGAACTCTTTAGTTTAAGTGATCATAAAAAGTCATGTGTTATTTGGGTGCCACGAGAACGAGCGCTTCTCTCGGGTTAATCAGAAGGCTGTTACCCAGTACATTGCCTAGAGGCGTTAGTCCGGCAGTATGGCGGTTAGCCAAAATCGTCCATTCTTTTGGAAGGGGGTAGCTGCTTTTCAGTTCAACGCGTTCCGGGTGGTGACTGGTGTTTACAACGACAGCCATCATTGACCAGTCTGAGTTGCCTAGTACATCGGGAATAGTATATGCCAGTACATTTTCTCTCAGCTGTGAAAAGTAAATAGCTTCTCCGGTCTGGTTCGAATCATCTCTCAAAGGAGCATAGGCTTGTCTGATCGCTGCCATTCCTCTGTAGTAGTTCACGAGGTCTCTGTTCTCATAGGCACGTCCCCAGTCAAGCTGGTTAACATCTATGGACGACTTGAAACTGTTATCGTCACCAAACTTGGTTCGTCCCCATTCTTCACCGGCCATCAGAAACAGTCCGCCTAAAGAAGTGAAAAGGATGGCCGCATTTATTTTATTCATCTGAATCAGTTCGATATCACGTTCGTAGTTGCTTCCTTTATTGCTGGAAGCGACTAATTTATCGTACAAGGTCAGGTTGTCATGAGCCGAAGCATACGTGATGACTTGACCCGGGTGACGCGCCCACTTCTTTTCTTCCGGCAGATGAAAACGACCGGCGTCAATTTGTGTATTAGCCAAAATGCTGGCAATCAAATCATTCGTTGAGTAAGGACTGTGGTCATGGCCATTCGCGCCTTGTAAAAAGCCGCCTGCTTCCTGTTCGAAAACCGACCCCTTAATCGCATCCCTGAATTCATCGTTAAAAATAGCGATGCCATCGGCTAAATCACCGATATGGAACTTATCTGCCGGCTTGTTGGGTTCAAAAATGGCCACACTTCCGGCGTTCCACGGTTCACCGTATAGGAGAACATGCTCATGCCCTCGCTCATTTAAGGTTTCTCTTAACTGATTCATTGTGGTTACATCATGCAGACCCATCAGATCAAAACGGAAGCCGTCTATATGGTATTCTTCCACCCAGTAGAGAATGGAATCGATAATGTATTTCCGCATCATTTTCCGCTCACTGGCTGTCTCGTTACCGCAGCCTGAACCATTTGTCCATGTTCCATCACTGTTCTGTCGGTAGTAGTAGTCAGGAACGCTTAACTGAAAATGTGAGGTTTCGGAAAAGTAAGTATGGTTATACACGACATCCATCACGACGCCGATATTCTTTCTGTGAAGGGCAGAAATTAGTTCCTTGAATTCCTTAATGCGACTGACAGGGTCTTCAGGGCTGGTGGCGTACTTGCCTTCAGGAACCATATAGTTTTTAGGGTCATAACCCCAATTATAGGCGCGGGACATTTCGTTATTTTCATAATCAAAGACTGGTATTAAGTGAACATAATTGAAACCGGCTTCTGCCAGGTAATCCAGTCCGGCAGGCTGATCAGCTTCACCATTGACGGTGACACCTTCTTCAGTGAAGGCAAGATACTTTCCTCTGTATTCATTTGAAAAAGACGCCTGAGGATCACTGGAAAAATCTTCTACGTGTACTTCCCAGATGACAGCGTCCGTTATTGTTTCGATAGGGTCAAAGGAGTCATTCGCCCAGCCTGAAGGATTGGTTTGGGATAAATCAACGATGGCTGACCGGTTCCCGTTCAAACCGACTGCCGTACTGTAAATATCAGCTGTTTCAGTTTCAGTGTCGTCGTGTAAAAAACTGTAAGTGTAGTATAAGTTCTCCAGGTTCTCATGTACTGTGAGAGTCCAGGCGTTTTCTTTTAAAGTCATCTGTAGTCGTTTACTGGGCTGTTCTGAGTCATGAGTGGTGTAAAGATTGACCCATGCTTTTTTTGCCAGCGGCGACCACACTTTGAAAGTGGAGAATTCAGGGGAATAGGTCACACCTAAATCTGTTCCTGTATAGGTATGGTCCTCCAAATAGGGGATGCGTGTTTCTAATGGTTGGTTGGCATTCATCTTAATTGTTCCTTTCCTGTTCGCTTAAAGTATACCATGATGGAAGGGTTAAGTTGAATGGCTTATTAATAAGAAGTATCATTCTTTCCGCTCATTCAGATAATACCAAGCAGTTCGAGAAGAGTAGTCCACCCGAGGCTGTACAAGGCGATGGACAAGGGTTTGCCCAGTAGAATAATAATAATCACTTTCTTTTTTGTCATATCAGACAAGCCAGCCAGATAACAGACCACATTATCCGGAGCAAAAGGGGTAAAGATGACAGTAGTAAAAAAACGCTCAAAGGCTTTTCCGTGAGTCAGCTTATGCTCGTACTTCCTTACTTTTTTTTCGGAAACGAGTTTGTCCAGTGCCGGCTCACCGTACTTTCTGACAATCAGAAAGGCGAGGATTGACCCGATGCTGATGCCGACATAATTATAAAAGACGCCCAGTATCGGCCCATATAAAACCACGCCTGCGGTTACAGTAATGGCAGACGGGAGCAGGGGGAGAAATAGCTGGAGTGTTTGAAGTATGAGAAAAATAATGACTGAATACCGGCCAAAGCCGTGCACATAGGCAACAAAATCTTCACGGGACTCAAACACGCCTCCCTGCCAGGCGAAATAAATGATAATTAAGGATAGAGTAAAACCAAAGATACTTAATAAATCAATCCATTGGAGTTTACGGTGTGAGGCATCCATATGTATCGGTCCTTCCATTAGGTTCTGTCTCTATTTTATCAGTGAAAGTAAAAAAACGCTCATTTGAGCGCTTCTTTGACAGAATTTGAAAAGACCTTACACATTTTTGTCTACAAGTATTTTGAAGGCGGCTTTGTGACCGATAATGGTCTGGTTTCCGTCAGCTGCTTCCAGTGTCAGCGGGCCATCATAGGGCTCAATGTCCACGAGTGTGTAGTGCTTGCCCAGTTGAACGTCTTTATAGAGGAGGTATTCCAGAAATTCCTTCTGATCATCAACTTCCTGTATTTTAAACTGGTCACCTGTGGTGCATTCAATTAGAGGAGTGGAATCAATATGGGTAATCGTTCCGTCTTTATTTGGAATGACCCCGCCGTGCGGATCAAAAGTCGGTTCACCTAAAAACACATTCAGCCGTTCAATGAGAAAATCGGATGAAACATGTTCGAGCAAGTCGGCATCTTTGTGTACTTCATTCCAGTCGTATCCGAGTTTTTCAGCTAAAAACACTTCCCAAATCCGGTGTTTGCGAATAAGCTGGTTGGCAATACGCAGGCCTTTATCTGTCAATTGCACGCCTTGATAAGGCAGGTGCGTGATGAGTTCTTCTTTTAATAGTCGGGTATTCATTTCAGTCACGGATGCTGCAGAAATCGACAGTGCCTTAACAAGTGCTTTATTAGAAATCACCGTCTCGTGGCCGCCTAATTCATAAATAGCTTTAATAAAATCTTCTTTATTGGGAGTCATCTGATTACCTCTTTACTTTTTGTCTACTATAAAGTTTTACCATATTATCGATTCTGTTGTCAAAATAAGTATATCAAATCAAAGGGTTGACTGCAAAATGTTTTTAGGGTAGACTAAAAATCAAGATAAACATACTTAAATAATGAAAGAAGTGTATAGAAATGAGAGCAGGTAAACTAGTAGGAATAATTGCAGGAGCTATTTTCACAACGGCCTGTGGAGCAGCAGAAGATACAGCAACAGAAGAAATTTCTGAGGATAATCAGCTTAATGTCGTGGCAACAACCTCTATGATGGCTGATTTAATGGAAATTGTCGGTGGAGAAAATGTAGATGTAACTGGTTTGATGGGACCAGGAATTGACCCGCATGATTACCAGCCCTCAACGTCAGATGTTAATGCAATGACAGAAGCAGACATCGTAGCGTATAATGGACTGATGCTGGAAGAGCGCTTTGTGGAAGTGTTCGAGCAGCTGGAACAGCAGGGGGTATTCACCATCATTGCAGCGGATGCGATTGATGAAACGGACTACCTTGATCCTGAAGAAGATGAAGAGGATCTCGAATACGATCCGCATATCTGGTTCAGCATCACGCACTGGGAAGCTGTGACGGAACATGTCGCTGATCAGTTGAGCGAAAAAGATCCGGATAATGAAGACTACTATCAGGACAATGCTCAGGCCTACTTGGCTGAATTAGATGAATTGAGAGCGTATGTTGAAGGACGAGTTGACGAAGTGCCTGAACAGTCCCGTTATTTAGTGACTGCACACGATGCATTTCAGTACTTCGGTGAAGAATTTGGTTTTGAAGTAGTCGGCCTGCAAGGTCTGAATACGCAGACTGAAGCCGGAACAGGAGATATCAGCCAGCTGGCCGGTTTTCTTGTGGAAAATGGAATCAATGCAGTATTTGTTGAAAGCTCTGTATCACCAAGAAATATTGAAGCATTGATTGAAGCGGCAGGAAGCAGAGGACACGAAGTTGAAAATGCCGGTGAACTTTACTCTGATGCACTGGGAAGTGAAACAGACGGTACCGATACCTATATTGAAATGTACCGATCAAATATAGACACAATCGTTGATGGTCTGGCAAATTAATGAGATACTACTGACAGCGATTTATTATAAATAGAGAGAAGGATCAAGTGTGGACAAGTCTAATGCCATTAAGATTGACCGTTTGACGGTCGCTTATGATGCCAAGCCCGTTTTATGGGACATTTCAATTGAATTTAAAAAACAGAGTCTCACGGCTGTGATTGGTCCGAATGGAGCCGGCAAGTCCACCTTGATTAAGACGATGCTGAGTTTTATTCAGCCAATCAGTGGATCCATAAAGTTTTATATGGAAAATGAAACACCTTCTTCATATAGAGCTGTTAAAAATAAAATCGCCTATGTTCCACAGAATACGACGGTTGACTGGGATTTCCCTGCGACTGTTTTAGATGTTGTTCTTATGGGCAGGTATGGTCATCTAGGATGGATGAAGCGACCGGGCAAGAAAGACAAGGAAATAGCAAAGCAAATGCTACTGAAAGTAGGGCTGCCGACGTTTGCTTCAAGACAAATCAGTCAGTTATCTGGGGGACAGCGTCAGCGAGTCTTTCTTGCACGCGCCCTGGCTCAGGAAGCCGATGTGTATATCATGGACGAACCGCTGGCAGGAGTGGACATGAAAACGGAACGGATTATCATGAAACTTCTGAAAGGTCTGGTAGAAAACGGTAAAACAGTTATCGTTGTTCACCATGACCTGCAGACAGTGGAAGAGTACTTTGATGATGTGGTTCTTATTAACCAGGAAGTTATTGCACAGGGACCGGTAGCTGAGGCGTTCACTCAGAAAGCAATCGATCAGACATATCACCAGGACAGAAATCTGGGAGAAGGAGAAGGGTAAGCATGCTTAATCAAATCAGTTTGCTGTTAAATGATTATACCTTTCAGATTGTTGCGCTTGGCACAGGGTTTTTAGGACTGTTGAGTGGAGTAGTCGGAACATTTGCGACTCTTCGAAAAGAAAGCCTCTTAGGCGATGCCTTAAGTCATGCCGCCCTGCCTGGGATTGGTATCGGTTTTCTCCTAATCCAACGAAAAGAATTGTCTGTGCTGCTGTTAGGTGCTTTAATTGCAGGCTTAATCGCCACGCTGATTATTCAAACGATGAGCAGACGAACGGTTGTTAAATTGGACAGTGCACTGTCTTTGATTCTCTCAAGTTTCTTTGGATTAGGACTCGTCATTTTAACCGCCATTCAAAATAACCCAAACGCCAGACAGGCCGGACTAACTAATTTTATTTTCGGACAAGCCAGTGCCATGCTGTTGAGAGATGTTCAGCTGATTGCGGTCGTTGGTCTGGTTCTCCTGTCTTTAGTCGGTATTTTCTGGAAGGAATTCAAAGTGTTTACCTTTGATCCAATGTTTGGGCGAACCCTTGGCTTTTCAGGAAAGATAGTGGAAACGCTCTTGTCGACCATGATTGTCATGACGATTATTTTAGGTCTGGAATCAGTAGGGGTCATACTCATCAGCTCACTGCTGATTGGGCCCTCAGTTGCTGCTAGACAGTGGACGAATCGACTGAGCAGAGTAGTAATGATTGCCGGTGTAATCGGCTTTGTTTCCGGCGTCATTGGCACCTTCATCAGTTCGGTCGCCGTCCGAGTACCGACAGGACCGTCTATTGTAGTGGTGGTCAGTATTTTTGTATTTATTAGCCTGTTCTTTTCTCCGAATAGAGGAATAATTGCTAACTACTATGCTTACAAAAAAAGACAGCGCGTCTTTATGAAGCAAATCAAAAGTCTGGAGGGTGATAAACAGTGAGTATGATTGCCCAAATTACGATGATCGCAATTGTGGTCGCGGTTGCCTGTGCCCTGCCAGGCGTCTTCCTTGTGTTACGTGGAACGACAATGGTGTCTGATGCCATTACTCATACTGTTTTATTAGGCATTGTTCTGGCTTTTTTCGTCACACAGGATATTAATTCCCCGCTCTTAATGGTGGGGGCCACTTTAGTAGGAGTGGCGACAGTCTGGGCAATTGAAGCATTGCAGCAGACAAAACTCCTGTCAAATGACGCTGCAATCGGCATTGTCTTCCCGCTTTTTTTCAGTATAGCGATTATTATCATCACCCGTTATGCCGGTAATATTCACCTTGATGTGGATGCTGTCCTGATGGGGGAGGTGGCTTTTGCTCCCTTTAGACGCTTTGTCTTTTTGGGAATGGATTTAGGTCCGCGGGCCTTATGGACAATGCTCGGTATACTCTTTGTGAATGCGACATTTATTTTTCTTTTCTACAAAGAACTTAAGATTACGACATTTGATGCGGGCTTTGCGGCTGCTCTCGGATTTTCACCGGCCCTCATCCATTACGGACTGATGACGCTGGTTTCTCTGACAGCAGTTGGAGCCTACGATTCTGTTGGCTCGATCCTGGTGGTCGGCTTCATGGTAGGCCCTCCGCTAGCGGCCTTTCTTTTAACAGATCGCCTGCATGTAATGATGGGGATTACAGTCCTTATGGCAGTAGTGAACAGTACTTTAGGCGTACAGTTCGCCTTTCTGTTCGATACAACCATAGCTGGAATGATTGCGGTGATTACAGGTCTGACCACGCTCATCATTTTTGTTTTATCACCAAAAAAAGGCCTGATTAAAGCAAGCTTGAATAGAAAAAGAGAACAGAAGAAACTGAATCAGAAGTTAAGACAGACAACAGGTGCTTAAGGTACCTCGGAAGTAAAGATGACTAATAATAATGCGATGCTTTTCCCAACAAAAGGGAAGAAGCACCGCATTTTTTGCATGTTGACAGGGTAATACGTATCAGGAGGAGATTGAAACAATATATTTCGCCCCGCAAATAGCATAGCTACCCGACTCGAAAGTGATTCGGTATGTGGGTCGGTCCGCAAACGAGCAGGCTAGCCAACTGGAGGTTCACCAGCTACTGGAGTCGGTCCGTAAGCGAGCAGGCTAGCCAACTGGAGGTGCATCAGGCCCTGGAGTCGACCCGCAAACAGCTTAGCTAACCAACTCGAGAGGAACCAGCCGTTTGAGTCTGCAGGTAAACGAATTTACATTCAATCTCAAAAGGGAAGTTCATTTGAGTATAGACCGATACGGTTTAGTCTTTAATCTAAAAGGAGAAACCTTAAGGCGTTGAGGCCTTAAGGTTTCCGTATTCAATCAACTGCTGTTGCATTTTGAACTGATTCTAAAAGCCTCTACCGGGTTGTCTTTCGCTCAATCAGTTTAAAGGAAAGAGGGGTGAGCGGCTCGGAAGGCTGATTCAATTTTTGAAGCAGCAGGCGACAGGCGTTTTTTCCCTGTTCTTCAATGCCGTAGTCCACAGTAGTCATGTCCATGACGTCACTGATGCCCAGATTATCAAAACCGACCACTGAAATGTCCTCAGGTATGTTGATTCCTTTGCGTTTTAAACGGGAGACCACAAGAGCGGCGATTGAATCTGAATGGGTAACGATAGCGTCAGGCCGAACGTCCTGCTGAATAATCCAGTCTACAATCTCGTCCACCTTTTCACGGGATACAGTATGAAGGAAAGGGTCAGAAGGATAAGGAGCCACATCTTTATCCTGACAGAAATCTGTATAAGCTTTAATCCGTCGCTGAGTGTTCAGGCCGGTTGCGGTACCGTAAAGATTTAAAATTTTTCTCCGGTCGTTTTTCCAAAGAAAGTCCAGAGCCAGTTTCTGTCCTTCATAATGATCGATAAAGACAGATGGAATTTGTTCCGAATAGACATTATGCAAAGTCACTACCGGACCAAAAGCGGCATACTTTTCTAATACAGACCATTCGTTTGCCCGATATATGAGAAACACACCATCCAGCTGTTTAGACTTCAGCATTTCAAAGGCTTCGATTTCTCTTTTTTTATCCCCGTTTGTGACAAATAAAGTCGTTGTGTAACCAGCGGAGTAGGCTCTTGAAATAAAGGAATTGATTCGTGCGACAGCTGTATCATTAAACTGCGTGCTGATAATTCCGAAATTCCTGGTGCTGCCCCGCCTTAAATGCTGGGCATTCTTATTTGGACTGTAATTCAGCTCTTCGATTGCCGCTTCTACTTTAGTGCGTGTATCTCCGCCAACATAACCGCTGTTATTGATCACGCGAGAGACAGTAGCTGAAGATACGCCTGCATGTTGGGCAATATCTTGAATTGTTGACATGAAACACCCTCCTCGTACCTTATATTATATCAGATAGAAGGCATAATAAACGTAAAAAAAAGCGCTCAGTTAAGGCAGGTTTGTGGACGGGATTGTCCGTGAATTCTGACTTAACTTATGCGCTTCTTATCTAAACCAGCTTGTCAGCTGAGACCATTTACTTTTGCTGACAGTATGTTCAACTGCTGCTTTCCTGCTCAGATCCATCAATTCTTTTTGTGCATGAACGGGATTCTCACTCGGCTGCAGCTTACTGTAGCTGCCTTGTTCATTTAAAACCCAGGCTTTAGTATTGTCATAAAGGCACAACTTTAAAATGGAAAGAATATGTGCTTTCTGCTTCTCGTCTAAAATAGGGAAAGCAATTTCGACACGTTTGATCATGTTACGTGTCATCATGTCTGCTGAAGAGAGGTAGATGGGCTCCTCACCGTTATGATGAAAATAATAAATTCTGCTGTGCTCAAGAAAGCGCCCGATAATACTGCGGACAGTAATGTTTTCGCTTACTCCCGGTATCCCCGGAATCAGACAGCAGATGCCTCTGACTATCAGTTCAATTTTCACTCCAGCCTGACTGGCTTCATACAGCTTCATCAGCATTTTTTTATCGGTCAGCGAATTCATCTTGGCAATAATGTGACCATTACCATGCTCTTTATGGAGCCGAACCTCTTTCTCGATATTCTCGATAAAGGCGTCACGGATGTCAAAAGGTGAGACATGAAGATAGTGATAATGAGGCGGATTGGAATAACCGCTTAAATAGTTGAAAAAGCTATAGACGTCCTGAGTAATTTGAGGGTTCGATGTTATCAACCCCATATCTGTGTAAAGACGGGCGGTCTGTTCATTATAGTTTCCTGTACCTAAATGAACATAGCGTCTAAATCCGTCCTGTTCTCTTTTAACGACAAGAGCAGCTTTGCTGTGAGTCTTCAGTTCCTTCACACCATATAGAATATGCGCACCTACTTCTTCCAGTTCTTTCGCCCAGTGAACGTTATTGGCTTCGTCAAAGCGGGCTTTTAATTCAAGCAGGACAGTCACTTGGATGCCTTTTTTCGCAGCAGTTTTCAATGCTTCAACCAAAGGTGAGTCTTCGCTGACACGGTACAATGTCTGCTTAATGGAAACGGTCTGCTCGTCTTCTACGGCTTCACGAATGAACTGAATGACCGGTTCAAAAGAGTCGTAAGGATGATGGAAAAACAAGTCTCTGCGTCGAGCCAGCGAATAAATTGACTCTTTCGTATAAATGGACGGATAAAAGGGAGAGAAAGAATCAAAGAGTTCTTTTGGAAGCTTTTTCTCCAGTATGTCTTTCATTTCAAACAAGAAGGTCAAATCAATGGGGCCGTCCAGCACATAGATGTCACGCTGCTTAATGGATAGAGCCTTTTTAATATACTCAATATCGTCTTCAATGGAAAAAGGAGACTCACGTTGATCTATTTCCAGCCTGACGGCCATGCCATTTTTTCGCTTATCCAAATAGTCTTCAATAACAGACAGCAAGTCGTCCGCGCCCTCTTCCTGAATTTCTAAATCAGCATTTCTGGTGATTCTGAAAGTAAAGGAATAGGTAACCGTATACCCTTTAAACAAGTCCGATAAATAGGCTAATATTAAGTCGTCTATCAGTAGCAGGTAAGTCGCTTCTGAAGTGTAAAGAGGGTGGACACGGGCAATCCTTTGCGGGACAGGGATGATGGCCTCGAATGGCTCACCGGATTTTTCCAGTCGAACAAAAAGATGCAGCACCCCGTCAGATAAATGAGGGAACGGACGATAAGCATCAATGCCGTAAGGGGTGATAGCCGGTTCGATTTCTTTCAGGAAGATACTCCGTGCTTTTGTTTTGTTTTCCTCGCTCAGCTCGTTGACTGATCTGAAAAGAAAGCCGCGACTGGCGAGCTCTGCTTTCTTTTTTTCAAAGAGTTCATATTGTCGACTGACAATAGTCCGATTTTTTCTTGTGACTTCCTGAAGCTGTTTCTTTGGTGACCACTGTTTTTTTGTATCCGGTTCATCAACACCCATTTTCAGCTGGTCCTGCAGACCGGCTACGCGCACTTTGTAAAATTCATCCAAGTTCGAACTTCCGATAGCCAGAAATTTGAGCTGTTCAATCAATGGATTGGTCGAGTCATCTGCTTCTTCAATGACACGGGCATTAAAGTCCAGCCAGGACAATTCTCTATTCTGATAATACACAGGATTTTCAATGTTCAGCTGCTTTTTGACCATGTTATCCCTCCGTCTTGGACGCCTTGTCTGCTTCACTCTGGAAGATAATGGACAGCGGCTTACCAAGGACACGTTCCAGATGATTTTTATGTTTATTTGCCCGGTATTCTTCGGCGATGGCGTCCCCTGAATACGTGACAGTCAGTTCAAAGGTGTCATCATCTTTTTCAACGATATCCATGTCTTTGACAAAATTGACATGGGAATCACTCAATGCCTCAGCAAACTTAATGATGCAGCCGAGATACAGGAGTCTGTCTTTTTCATCGTCACTGAACCATTTATCCACTGTCTTCACGTACTGTTTGTACAATGAGCGGTTTTTATAGCTGGCTATCAGTGCAAGGCGGACTCGGTCTTTGTGATTGAAGCCATGCAGGTTGGTATTCGAAATGATATAGAAGCTATGCTGGGATTTCGAATCATCTTCTATATAACTCCCCAGATAGTAAAGCGTTGCACCATAGTGTAATAGGTACAGATGCTCATCTTCGACGGAAAGCAAATCTTTATCTTTCAGCATTGTAATCAGCCGGTCTGCCAAGAGAATGCGCTGGTGAGCGCTGATAGGACGAATCTTGTACTGCTTGAATAAGCGCTGAACCGTCTGTCTTTTGACTCCATATAAATCGTAAGGTTCCTTGTATTCCTTGTTCAGACGCTCGAGAATAATGCCTTCTCGTAGTCCACGGTTGCTGATGGCGAAATGCTGCGCATTCATGAGTGTCATCAGCTCGGTAAATACGATTCCAGCCGGAATAATAATATCTCGTCGGTCTTCGCTTAAACCGTCCAGATCGCCTAAATCTTTCATGGATGTTTTTACCAGCAAATCAAACGTGTCTGTCAGTTCATCGGGTTCCATAGTATATTCATGAATGCCGGCGATAGGGTAGTCTATTTGACGCTGGTTTATTTCAGCATAGTTCCGAGCGGATCCGCCAATACCGACTAAAGGAACATCGGCGCCAACGACCCAGTCGTATACTTTAAATTGTTCTTTGACCCATTCCCGTGCGGCCTTTATCGCTTTTTTGTCATTGTGTTTTTTCCCATCAAAGAATGCCTTCTGCAATGAGACAGCTCCAAATGGAAAACTGTGCATCTCGAGTACTTCTTTATTCTTATAAAGGGTCAGCTCCGTACTGCCTCCCCCAATATCGATACTGATACCGTCTGTGATGTCCATGGTATGGCGAACTGCATAATTACCAAAGTATGCTTCTTTTTCTTCCGGAAGCAGTTCCAGTTCAAGATCGACTTCTTCTTTTACTCTCGCCAGAATAGCATCCCGATTTGTCGACTGCCTGACAGCGGCGGTTGCTATTGCTTTGGAATCTTTTATGGAATAGCGCTCTGCAATTTCTGTAAAGCTCTTCAGTACAGTAACCAGTACATCTATGCCTTTTTGAGACATTTCTTTATCCTCATCCAAGTACTGGACGAGTCGTGCAGGTGTCTTGATATTCTGAAGCTCCGTTACCCCTTGAAACTCATCCATTTCAAAAATAACTAATCGGATGGTGTTGGATCCTACATCGATTAAACCGAATCGTTCATTTGTCATATCAGCACTCTCCTACTTACGTCTATCCGCTTTGGCCTTCATTAGTACTCTAATCATACTAAAGTTGGTGGGATAATGTCTAAAAAACCGCATCATGTTACAAAAAAATTACAATGTAATAGAAAGCGCTATCTAAACTGCCCAGCTTTACAAAAGTGGCGAAGGATTGCTCAATTAGGCACTAATTTATAAGCGCTCTGTAATAAAATGTAAAGGAATAGAAATGTACTTCATGGCTTTTATCGGTATAATAGCGTGGCATTGAACATTTAACTTTAAGATAACTTGAATTCAAAATAAAATACAGAAGGGTGTTCTTTTACGCGATGAAAAAGAATTTAGTGGGTATGGTTGTTGCAGTAGCAGCTTTTCTTACATTAGGAAATGCGACAACTGCTTCGGCAGAAACGCTGGAAGCTATTCAAGAGCAGCAGGAACAGAAACACCAGGAGATATCGTCATTACAGAAAGAAGTAAATACAGTATTGGAAGAAGTCAGTGAATTAAGTCTGAAGCTTGCTGAACTGGACAAGGAAATCAGTGATCAAGAAGAGTCTATAGTGCAGACTGAAGCAGACGTCTCTGCTCAGGAAGAAGTAGTAGCGGCTCGTATGGATCAGGCACGCACACGTCTGCAGTCACTTCAGCTTAATGAAACGACACAAAATATGGTCTTGACTATTCTTGAATCCGACAGCCTATCTGATTTATTCAACCGCGCACTCGTCATTGTACGTTTAACTGATGCAAGTAATCAGCAGATTGTTCAGGCTGAAGAAGAAGTTCAAGAGTTAGTTGATTTGCAGGCTAAGCTTGAAGAGAGTCAGCTGAGCTTGAAAGAAAGCCGTTCAGAAGCTGTAGCTCAGAAAGAAACTTTTGATGAAAAAGTTGCTTCTTTACAGGCTCTTATTCAGGATAACGAATCAGAACTGACCGCTTTAGTAGAAAAAGAAGCAGCAGAAGTTGCGCGAATTGAAGAAGCCCGTCGAGTAGCCAGAGAAGCGGCAGCCCGAGCAGCAGCTGAAAGAGAAGCAGAAGAAAGAGCGGCAGCTAGAGCAGCGGCCGAACGTAATAATGCTTCTAATGAAGGAACAACGTCTTCATCATCTGTCCAGGCAGCTGAACCGGCAAAACCGGAAACGAACCAGACAGCTAACGCATCTGAGTCATCAAATGAAACAAGCAGCCAGCCTAAAGCACCAGCTAGCCAGCCATCACAGCCGGCAGCTAAGCCTAAATCTAATCCGGCTCCTGCGCCAGCTAAACCAGATCCTGCACCTGCTAAATCGGAACCAGCAAGCAACCAGACTTCTGGAAGAACCATGCAGGTACAAGCAACAGGTTACTCAACGAGACAGCCTAGCTTGAGCACACATACGGCAACAGGTATTGACCTGCGAGTTAATCCGCGTGTCATCGCTGTTGACCCATCAATCATTCCATTAGGTACAATGGTTGAAGTAGAAGGAATGGGCGTGTATATCGCCGGCGATACCGGTGGAGCAATCAAAGGAAATATTATTGATATTCATTTCCAGACTGTTGCGGAAGCTCTACAATGGGGCAGACGTAATGTCACCATCCGTATTTTGAAATAATTTAATAAGTATATAGGACCACATGAGATATCTTCTCGTGTGGTCTTTTTATATGAATCCATAATAGGCAATCACTGAACAGCTAAAGTTGCATTCTGATGAAGAATAAGGTTTAATCAGTTTAAAGCCTGGAAAAAGGTTCAGAAAAACAGGAAGCTGCAAAGGAGATAAGTATGTATTCAAAAGAAGATTTACTGGAACAACTGGACGCTTTAAAAATCGACAGAGAAGGGACACTGCTGGTGCATTCTTCCTATAAAAGTATGGGAGATATAGAAGGAGGACCCGAGACCGTTCTCGATGCATTGAGTGAATATATGAAAGACGGGCTGCTGGTTCTGCCGACTCATACTTGGAAATACATTAACAAGGATAACCCGATTTTTGATGTCAAAGAATCTCCCTCAAATGTGGGTATACTTACAGAACTGTTCAGACAGCGCAAAGGTGTCATCCGGTCTGAACATCCCACTCACTCAGTGGCTGCTTTAGGAAAAGAAGCAGAAGAATTCACTCAAGGGGAATACCGCTACAATACAGCTTGTGCCCGTGAATCGGTCTGGGGGAAACTGGTCGATCGAAACGCTCAGATTCTCATGCTGGGTGTCGATTTGACGAAATGCACATTCATCCACGGCATTGAAGAATGGGAAGATGTCCCTAATCGCTTGTCCGACACGCCAGAACTGCTCTATAGCATTTTGCATTCGGGAGAAAAAGTGGCCATCCCGACTTACCGACACAGTGGGCCGGACTGGTCAGAACGCTTTTGGAAAGTGGATGATATACTGGATGAAGAAGGCGCTCAACTGAAAGGAACGTTTGGCGATGCTGCTGTCCGAGTCGTTGATGCCAAACGGACGACCGAACTGCTGTCTGAACTGCTAAATAAGAACCCGAATCTGTTTACAGAGAATGAACCGCTGGAAAATAAATGGCGTTACTATTTCCACAACTAAAAAAGTAATGAGGGAAGACAAAATGAAGTTGACGATTAGACAGCGCTCGCTGGGAACCATTCCATTACTGGAAGTGGTCCCCCGAGAAAAACGCAATGATTTGCTGCCCTTGATAGTTTACTACCATGGCTGGCAGTCAGCGAAGGAACTTGTCTTAACCCAGGGTCGTAAACTGGCTGAAAAAGGCTTTAGGGTGATACTTCCAGATGCCGCCAATCACGGTGACCGAAGGCAAGATATTACACGTATCCCATCACTCACATTCTGGCAGAGTATTCACACCAACTTATTTGAATTTGGTTTTATAGTGAATCATTTCAAAAAACTCGGATTAGCAGATGACCGAATAGCTGTCGGAGGCGTGTCTATGGGTGGGATAACCACTTGTGCGCTGCTCACACATCACCCTGAGATAAAAGTCGGCGCCTGCGTGATGGGATCGCCCAAACCATACGAGTACCGTGAGCGCATCATGACCCATGCAGAAAAGGCGGGGCGATTCTACCCCTATGACTATAAAGAACTGTTGTCCTGGGTACCAAAATATGACCTGTCTCTTCGACCAGAAACCTTAAATGGTCGGCCTTTATTGTTCTGGCATGGGAGCGAGGACCGCGTCGTTCCATTCAGCGATGTAGTCGAATTTGTGGATGCTAATCCCTCTGCAAATCTGACCTTCCTACAAGAAGAGGAAGAGCATCTTGTCAGAGGCACCACGATGGATAAAATATCGGATTACTTTGACAGAGAAATGAACCGGTTAAACCGATAGATGTTACCATAAAGCATTAAATAAGGAAACCGCAAGAACAGGAGGAGCTGTTCTTGCGGTTTTTCGTCATAGGCTGGGATAATGAGAAATTTAATTTCTTCTGTAATATAAAACGTTGTTGTGCATAGCTAAACTGCATTAATTAGAGAAAATGTTTAATTCATCCAGTAGATTATGACTAAACTCAACATAGGATAGAGTTCAGCAATGTAACTTGAGTACGAAGTAAACAACTGCTGCCCAGAGTGGTTAAATAGTGTAGTTTCGATTTCCGAACTAAACTATATGGTGAAAACAGTTTAGTTTACCCGGTAATTTTTGTTCAAACTCAATTCCGGATAAAGTAAAGCAGTAATACTGCTTTTTCCTTATCAATGGGTAGGAAGTAATCACATTAGTAGGCAGAATAAAAGGTCCTGTGGTTGACGTAACCCACAGGACCTACTGAATTAGCTTTCTCTATCTTAAAATGACATGAGCTCCCAGGTGATCAAGTCGTCATCCTGAGGAATAAAGTCTTCAGCACTGTCGTTGACCATCTCTTCATTAACTTCAAAGATCCAGAACAGCCCTTCATCCGGATTCTGCTCGACACCTTCGATGGATTCAATAAAGCCGTCATCCGAAATGACTGTATCGTAGTTCTGCTGCATCAGATCAAGTAGAGAGGTGTCCGCAGCAACGGCTACTGTTTCATTGACGATTTCTTCATCGTGTGCGGTGATAACTACCTGTACATCCTGTTCCTGATCAGCAGTTCCGGGATTGTTGGAAGCCGCGCCAGTCCAGACTAGCAGGAAGACAACGAAGACTACCGAAATAGCCACCGCAAACAAATACTTCTCTTTTTTATTCATACATTTCTCCTTTAATCTTCTTTCCGTTGTAGTGACGGACTGAAGACTTATCTGTTAATCGAAACACCCGCATGCAGACTGGATAAAGCAGAGGCATGAAAGCCAAATTCCCGAAAGCATGCAGAAAATCGTAGCCTATGCCGGAAAGGTAGTAGGGAATAAATATATTCCAGCCGAAAATCGGAGCCTGAACAAGTGACACAACCAGTCCGTAGAGAATGCCTAAAAATGCCGCATACACCTGCAGGACCGGCATAGGAATAGCTTCATGTGTTTCTTCAATAAGGGCTGTCAGTAACACAAGCACACTGTAGCCAGCCATTTGGGCAAAGGTCCAGGGTCCCATTCCAAGGGTCATATTGGTAACCAGGACAGACAGCAGCGAAACAGCCAGTCCATTTCTCCAGCCAAAGTAGAGAGTAATGCAAACCAGCATGACAGTCATCGGCTGAACATTCGGCAGAAATGAGAATGACAGTCTGCCAACCGATACGAGTGCGGTCAATAGAGCGATGCGTGTTAGGGCATAGGTGCGTCCACTGGCATATGTGTGCTGACGGTTGATTGGTGCAGACTTCATCATTCTCTCTCCTTTCCAGGGTACGTGGTTTAGTTCAGTTCATTTCAATAGTTTTAACGAATCGGGCAGACACCAGAAGAGCAGGCGTCCATATTATCCAGATCGGCACTTGTTTCTGCGGACTCAAATTGGTGAAGCAAGTTTGCGTCAAAGGGCTTCATAGCCTGATTGCGCACGTGGTACTCATCTTCCGATATCGCTTCATATGGTGCAAGAGTATACGTTCCGCCGTCGTGACTGAGGAAAGATACACCGACAAAATTATCCCAGCCATCCCAGACACGTTGTTCTGCCTGAGCCCATTCACCAGGTTTCACATCGATGGTATTGGACGCATTGTGCTCAACGTATTCTTTCTGGAAGCGGAAGTAGGTATCGAACTGTTCATCTACAGATGTGTCTTCTTTGGTACGGTCAGCGCCACTGGCTACAGGGAAATCGATAACGACTGTACGAGCATCAGCAATAACTGCATCATCCATCAGTTCGTCTTCTGAATAGAGACCATTTGTACCAATTTCTGCGTGCATATTCCAGCCCAGTTCTTTTGCCACTTTAACGAGTGGATCGGTCGCATTAATTCGAATGCGGCGAATGTAATAAGGGCTGTGGCTCATGTGAACGCCAGGTGATACGCCACCGGCAACTTGAGACAGGGTACCCTCAGGTTTGACCGTTGTCGCCAGAAGGGGAGCAGTGACACGAAGAGACTTGGCATAATCATCAGCCGCCTGACGTGAAGCATCACGCAGTTCATTCATCCATTTCACTTCGTCCTCTTCGGTTGCATTAACCAAGGCCAGGGCATCTTTCCAACCGGTTACAGAGGTTCCAATCAGACGATCGCGCTGCTGAATAGCGTCCCAGGAATCAATTTCAAGAGGAGACAGGGTCATGCGCAGACCAATTCGAGCAGAAAGCGCCTGAGCCTGTTTCATTCCTTCAATGTCCAGTGTTTTATTGCCCTCTGCGTCTTCCTGAACAAAGGCTTTGACATTAATGGTCGTCAAGTTACAGACACCTTTGGAATCCAAAATGATTTCACCGCATGGATTGACACCTTCGGCATTCGGGCGACGGCGTCTCGCTTCTTCCATATTAAAGAAGCCAGGCTCACCTTCGAGCTGCATCATTTCAAAGACCAGGTGCAGGAAGTCTCGGGTAGGTTTCTTTTCAAAAGCAATTGAGTTGTTACTCATACGACGGTGATCGAGACCTTCGCGGCGGTCACCGACTGCATTCAAGTCATCGAACCATTTCGGTTTGATGCCGGCTTCTTCGAGCATGTTCCCAATCTGTTTGTGATGGGCCAGTTGTTCTTCTGTCCAGATGCCGTTCATGCCGTATTTGGCAAACATGGACTCGTCGTCATCCGCGTCGAACAGGAAAATCTCTGCAGTTCTTCTTACCATAAGTGTATTAGCTTTATGTTGCCATAAAGATTAGACTATCTCTTCAATAAAGGCGTTACCCTTTAAAGCTCCCCGTTTCCACCATTCAGGTGTACTCTACTCGCTTCTTCGCCCGTGTCCTCCCGACAGGGGCTATGCTTTCGATAGTCGTTACAGGTTCCTTAATTAAATAAGGCTTCCCACGGGATTGTCCATTTAGGAGTTCCCCCGTTGAAGAGGAGTGTTTTTTAACGTTGGAGGCATTAGAAGATGCGTTTACCACCAACAACGACATTGGCACCAATCAGGTTACCAATATCTAAAATATGAATCGGACGGACTTTTCCGTAGCCTTTTTCATCAGTTTCAATTGGATCAAGGTGCGGGTCAATCTGGTTTTTCAGGACCTTGTCGATTCCTTCAAACATTTCTTTCAAAGGCGCCGGTCCGCTGGCTGTACCGCCGAATGTCTTCAGCCGCTCGCCTTCAGGACGGACACTGTTGTAGCTGACTTTTATTGTGTGAATGTCTTCGTTTTCTTTTTGAGTCAGCAGTTCCAGATACTGATTAAGAGATTCAACCCAGCCTTCTTTAGAATCGCCTACATAGATTTTGGCAAAGCCATTTTCCATTTTGACAACTTTGGTTTTCTCCAGCCTGTTTTCTACAGGTACCGGATTGTATTTTGAATGAAGTAAAGTAGTGTTAGTTCTTATCTTAGGAATAGATTTTGTAGCTTTTTTTGTTGCTTTGAACCCTACGCCAGTCAAGCGTAGACTTGGACTATATGTTACTTACAATCGTTACAGTGTAAGTCCTTGCGCTTGGCACAACGATTTGCACGTTTATGCTACTCTACTCAGTTCTCATACACTATCCTCACGACACTGTATTACCTTTTCGATAGTCTCTACACCTTCTATACTTTGTCTCATTTTCATACTGCCTTTACGTCAGTAGCGAGACAAGATATAGCTTGGCACGATATTGGCTGATCAGCTTTCATCGTTAGCACACAAATGTGTACACCCTGTTAGTACAGGTTCACAAGGTTTAAGGTCGGCACTGGGCTATTTTACCTTACCGACCATCAGGAGATAAAACAGTTCTCCCAAGTCTTCCCATCGTTCAATTGACAAGAAGGAACAGTTGAAGTTCCCTAAAGCAAAGTTCTGGTTCACTTTCTCATTTGCATTGCCAAGCCACAGTGTGCGGCCTGACGGAAACTGTTTAGTCTGGTATATCGACTGAAACAGTTCTTTTGCTTCTTCACGCATACGTTTAAGCGGAATAGCATACCCCACTTTTTTTAGATGCTTGTATTCCAAGGCCATGTTGTACTCAATGGCTCGTTTAACTGTTTCATGCCAGAATTCACGTCTGTTTTTGTCTTCAAGCCAGCGTGAATATGTACGGCTGTACACGAATTGACCCAGTTCATTTAACGGATTCGGGTGTTCTTTTATGTAGTCTTCTACATATGCTGTCGGTAAAAACTCCATTCCTTATCGTCCTCTCTTAAAAGTGCTTTTATACTATATATGGTATCACAACTAGAAATAAACACAATATGTATGCATGTTACATTTCTGTTACCTTATAATCGTATCAATTTATCTGGAGCGATACAATATAAAAACAAGCATCCCGAAAAATACTCGAGATACTTGTCATAAAAAAGTTGGAAATTAAAATTTAGTAAGGACCACGGATGTGACTGTGGACTTCTTTCCAGTAAAAATCACTTAGTTTATCCAATTCCTCTTTGCTGAAATCTGGAATCTCTAGGGACTTCAGATTATCCAGCACTTGTTTCTCGTTTTTAAAGCCGGGAATGACACTAGTGACGGCTTCCTGCTGCATGACCCATTTTAGAGCTGCGCGTGTCATGCTGCCGCGGTTGTCTCCAATCCATTTGAGCTGCTCACTCAGTTCGACACCTTTTTCGAAAGGCAGGCCGCCAAAGGTTTCACCGACATTGAAAGCAGCCCCGTCTTTGTTGAAATTCCGGTGGTCACTGTCTTCAAAGCTGTGATCTTTTGAAAATTTACCGGTCAATAAGCCACTGGCCAGAGGTACACGTGCCAGGATGCCAACACCTTTTTCCTGAGCTTTAGGGAAGAGTTCTTCCAGAGGTTTTTGTCTAAGCATGTTGAAAATAACCTGCAGGGAACTGGCATTGGTGTTTTCCAGTACATACAGGCCTTCCTCGTCTGTTTCCACACTGACTCCGTAACTTCTGATTTTACCTTCCTGCTTCAGCTTATCCAGAATAGGGAAGACATCCGTATTTTTGAGCATGTCCAGGGGCGCACAGTGAATCTGATACAAGTCGATGGTGTCTCTGTTCAGACGACGGAGGCTGTTTTCCAGATACTCTCTGATCACGTCTTCGGAGTAGTTAGCCGGGTCGTTAATGTCACCATAGCGGGTAAACTTCGTTGCGATATGGATTTTATCCTCTTTGCCTTTTGTAGCTTTAGCCAGCAGTTCTTCACTGTGTCCACCGCCGTAAACATCAGCTGTATCAAAGAAGTTTACACCGGCTTCCATGGCACGCGCTAAACCGTTCATGGCGTCCTCATCATTGTGATTGCCCCAGTCACCGCCTATAGCCCAAGTGCCAAAACCCAGTTCACTGACGGACAAGCCGGAATCGCCTAATTGATTGTATTTCATTCTATTCGCTCCTTATTCATTAGTCTTTTTACATAACATATCCAGTATAGCATAATTTTAAGAAAGCGGTTAAATGAGAAAACTGCCTCTCAGTATTTGAGAAGGAAAACCGGAGCCGCTTCTAAAGCTGACAAATGTTCCCATTTTTGATAAACTGTTATGGACAATGGAAAGATAGAAAGGAGCATGTTTGAGATGGAAGAGCTGTCAATAGACTTTTTTCGTGACAAGGATGAACAGGCATTTATTGACGCCTGGGAGTCAGTGCATGGAGAAGTGAGTGATGAAGAATTGGATCAGTTGTATGCTGCTATAGCTGAAGACATAACAAAAGCTGTCGAAGCGGGCACGCATGAACTGGGCAAGCCCTATGTTTATAAAGATGTCACAGTCGGCAAGTCAGATTTCAATACGTTTCATTCTGTTTACCTGTTCGAACAGGTGTAAATCAGTGCTTTTAAAGGAGGTGTTTTTTTGTCTAGAGAAATAATTGAGCATAAGCTGGCTTTGCTGACGGACTTACCGGGCTGCTATATTATGAAGAACAAAGAAGAAGAAATCATTTATATAGGAAAAGCGAAAAATTTAAAAAATCGCGTACGCTCTTATTTCCGCGGTGAACATGTGGGGAAGACGAAACGCCTTGTGGAGGATATTGTAGATTTTGAAACAATCGTCACAGGTTCGGACAAAGAAGCACTGCTCCTTGAAGTGACACTGATTCAAAAGCATCAGCCAAAATATAACATTCGCTTAAAAAGAGGGACGAGTTACCCTTACCTTAAAATTACAAATGAAAAAGATCCGCAACTGGTGATTACATCGGATGTTGAAAAAGATGGGGGGCATTATTTTGGTCCGTATCCAGATGTCTGGGCTGCTTCTGAAACAAAGCAGCTGATTCAGAAAATTTATCCACTGAGAAAATGTAATGGGCATCAGAGTCGGGCCTGCCTTTATTATCATTTGGGCCAGTGTATCGGCCCGTGTGATCATGAGATTCCAAAAGAAGAATATGATGCGCAAATTAAACGTATCCGGTCTTTTTTAAATGGGAATGTTACGGATATCAAACGGGATTTGAAAGATAAAATGCAGGAAGCTGCTGAAGACATGAACTACGAGCGGGCTGCGGAATTCCGAGATCAGATATCTTATATTGAACGAACGGTTGAGAAACAGTCCGTTATTTCGAACGACTTTACCCCAAGAGACTTCTTTAATTATTATATGGATAAAGGCTGGATTTCGATTCAAGTATTTTTCGTCCGTCAGGCAACCTTGATCAAGCGTGAAGCCACGATGTTTCCTATTATCGATACGCCAGAAGAAGAATTGATGGGCTTTATTCTGCAGTACTATCAGCACAGCAACAATCAGGTGCCAAAAGAAGTGTATGTTCCTGAGACAGTGGATACGGCCTTACTCGAAGAAACGCTGGAGACAAAGGTGCTTATCCCTAAACAGGGCCGCAAAAAGGAACTGCTCGATTTAACAGGCAAGAACAGCGAGCTGGCGCTCAAAGAAAAATTCCGTCTGATTGAGATGAAAGAACGGAAAACGACTGGTGCAATTGAGGAACTTTCCGATATCCTGGGTCTGCCGTATATCGAACGCATTGAAGCATTTGACCATTCAAATATTCAAGGAACCAATCCGGTTTCGGCGATGGTTTCCTTCAAGGACGGTACCCCCGACAAAACGAATTACCGTAAATATAAAATCAGAACCGTCGTGGGAAGCAATGAGTACGCCACGACCCAGGAAGTTATTCGCCGCAGATACAGTCGGCTGCTTAAGGAGAAAAGAGAACTGCCTGATTTGATTCTTATGGATGGCGGAAAAGCGCAGGTCAATGCGGCAGTGGATGTGCTGGAAAACGAACTGTCTCTGTCTATCCCGGTTGCCGGAATGGTCAAGGATCAGAAGCACCGAACGGCAGGTCTTCTTTTTGGAGACGACTTGGAGCCCGTCGTACTCAACCCTCGAAGTCAGGCTTTTCACCTTGTACAGAGAATTCAGGAAGAAGTTCACCGCTTTGCCATCACCTTTCATAGAAATGTGCGCAGTAAAAACAGCTTTACCAGTCAGCTGGATGAGATAAGAGGGGTCGGTCCGAAAACCCGGACTAAAGTTCTGAGGCATTTCAAGTCTATGAAACGGCTGAAAGAAGCGGAAATAGAAGAGATGACGAAGCTGGGCATATCCGAAGAGGTTGCCCGACGCATTAAAGATACATTGGAGAAAACCCCTTCGAAGTAATGAATAAGGAGACGTATGATGATTAGAGAAGCACGAAAAGAAGATGCTGAACAGATTGTCGAGCTCTTCAAAATAATTTTGACAGATATGGAACTGCCGATAATGGAAAAAGTGGCCTGGGAAAAACTGAAACCGGCTTTGGTGGAGGCGGCCCAACAGGACAATTACAGACAGAGCTACAAGAATGCTTTGGTAAAAGAAATTGACGGTCAGATAGCCGGCTTCTGCTTTGGCTATAAAGGCGGCTTAAGCGATACCGTTTACGCTCCGCTTGACACAATCTTAGATGCACATGATTTGCCGCACTTTGAAACCTTCATGGATAATGAAACTTTTCCAGGTGAATGGTATATTGATTCAATCGTCACGCATCCGGATTTTCGCGGCCAGGGAATCGGAAAAGAACTGATGGAAGGAGCATATGAACGAGCTCGTTCTGTCGAGATGCCGGTTGTGGGTTTGAATGTCGATCATGATAATCCACGAGCGAAAGCCTTGTATGAAGCTCAAGGGTTTGTAAAAACGGGAGAAATTACTTTAGCGGAACATCAATATGATCATATGCAGAAAAAAATATAAAAAGAAGTTATCCACAACTGGTGTGGATAACTTCTTTTGTACTCTATCTGGAAAAAATGATTTTTCTCAGTTTAATGAACACTGGTCGCAGGAAGCCCAGGCTGTATCTCTGCTGTTTGATTTCTTGTAGAAGCGGATCATTGTTCTTGTCATAATGATCAAGCAGCGGCGCAACCACGCAGCCCACTGGAGCCAGGCGTTCATTTTGGAAGGTCAGCATATACTGCTCGCCTGAATATGACATCGTTTTCTGGATGGTCAAAATTCTGCGTCCAAAACGTCGGACAGTAAAGATTTGTTTGTCATAATCACCAGTAATGGTCCAGTTTAACCGGGTCACCGTAAAGAATGGCTTCTTGATGCCCTTTAAACCGGGACGTTTTTTCAGCGAGCCGATTTTTTTCCCGTCCTGATATAGTTGGAACTTGGGAAATAAAGAGAGGACGACCTGTTTCGCTTCAACGAGACGTCTTCCGTCAAGCGTATATATGGTGAGTTTGTCTCCCAATCTTCCCCATTTTCCTACAATCAGATAGACTTCCTGACCCTGTTCATTTTTGACAATCATTTTGTCTTGTAGAGATGCGTATTCCTTATGGATAAATAAACGAGTCATTATTCTCACCTCTCGCTGTGCAGGCAGCCTCACTTTTTTCACTATTATTATACCACCAAATCAGATTTACAGGATAGACTGAGCCTTTACTGTCTGATAAAAATCACTTAAGATGTAAAGCTTATTTCTGTGATCGAGCAGTCACCGTTGTGAGCTCATTAAGCGCACGGACGACGGCATCGAGCTTGTTTTCCATGCGATGCAGAAGAACAACGGAAATGAAGATAGGAAATCCGACATTTGCGATGACTTCTACGAGAGCAGGAAGAAGCTGGCTTTCGGGCATACAGACACACCTCCTTTGTTTCGCTTATCTATAGAAACGAAAACAAAATCAAAAGTGTGTACTAACGTAACTATACGTTCACATTAAATATCTGATTGTCTGTTCAGACGATAGCCGCTATGAAAAACAGGGCCGACAAACTGATTGTATTTAAAGCCTGCTTCGATAGCTTCGGTTACAAAGGTTTTCGCTTTCTCTACAGCTTCAAGTGGAGTCAGTCCCTTGGCGATACCAGCAGTAATGGCAGCGGCAAAGGTACAGCCGGCACCGTGGTTGGTTGCCTGTTCAATTTTCTTTGTTTTCAGAGTAGTGTAGTTTTCTCCATCATAGACAAGGTCGATGGCTTCATCGCCTTTAAGAGCCTTACCCCCTTTGATGACGACTATATTTGCCCCTTTTTCATAAATAATACGTGCCGCTTTCTGCATATCTTCCAGAGTGAAGAGCAGCCCTGTTTCGGCAAGCTGGCCCGCCTCAAACAGATTAGGTGTGATGACGGTTGCCAGAGGAACAAGGAGTTCCTTAATAGCCTCCACATTTTCCGGATTCAGCACTTCTGTTTCTCCTTTACAGATCATAACAGGGTCAACAACGAGTGGCATGTCCGGGTGTTTTCTGACTTCTTCAGCAATGACTTTGACGACTTCTGCGTTAGGAAGCATGCCTGTTTTTGCTGCAGAAATTTTCGGGCCCGCAAAGGCGGTAACCAGCTGATCTCTGACAACGGATGCGTCAACCGGAGTGACACCGTGGCTCCAGTTATTTTCCGGATCCATTGTGGCAATTACAGTCAATGCAGCAATTCCATACGTACCGTATTCAGCAAATGTCTTTAAATCAGCCGCAATTCCAGCACCTCCGCTGGCGTCATTACCGGCAATCGTTAGTGTTAGTTTCGGTGTAGTCATGAGTATAGCCTCCATTTAATAAATTAGTGTAAAATATGAGTATAAACCAATTTCTTTTGACAGGTTCAGTATAAATTAAATACGTATAAACAGCAAAATGATTGAGGAGGAAAAAGATGGACAGATTCGAAGCGTGTGCGCGTTGGATCAGACAAGCTAATAAGATAGCCGTCCTGACAGGTGCCGGTATGTCCACAGAAAGTGGAATTCCAGATTTCAGGTCCTCGGAGGGGCTGTACAGTCGGGGAAGCCAGCAGGGCATCCCGTTGGAAGAGGTATTGAGCCGAAGATTTTTTGTGGACCATCCTAAACAGTTTTACCGCTTTTATAAAGACAAGCTTCTTTACCCGGAAGCTGAACCGAATGCAGGTCACCTGTTCCTTAGTGAACTGGAAAATCTGGGGAAAGATGTAACCATTATTACGCAAAACATTGACGGCCTGCATCAGAAAGCTGGCAGTCAAAAGGTTCTCGAACTTCACGGCTGCACGAAACGAGTGGTGGACCAGTCAGGAAACACATACCCCGCAGAGAGAGTAACCGAGTATCCCGACAGGTGGCTGGTTGATGACAAGTGGGTCCGGCCGGATATCGTTTTATACGGCGAGACATTACCTATGCAGGTTATTTCAGACAGCAGTGAGGCTATTCGTCAGGCTGACTGCCTACTGGTGATGGGAACGAGTCTGAATGTTTATCCGGCGGCGGGACTGATTTTCGACTATAGGGGAGAGGAAAGTGTGCTGGTGAATAAAGAGCCGACTCCTATGGATCATTTTTTCAGCCAGACCTTTGTTTCCACTATTTCGGAGTGGGTAAACGAGATGAACAGCTATTTAAAATAAGATAGAGCCAGACTTGAATCGTGTGGTATGATTGACAAAAGTGACTCTAGGTGGAGAATAATGATGATGAGAAAAATTAAAGATAAGTTAACAGACTATCGTCCGCAGCCTCTGGGGGTGCAGAAACACTTTGCCGTCCTGTTACCCTTAATCAAGGTAGACGGGGACTGGCATATTCTATATGAAAAAAGAGGCAGCAGTATTTCCCAGCCGGGCGAAACGTCTTTTCCCGGAGGGGCGCTTGAAAAAGGAGAAACGTATAAAGAAGCAGCTTTAAGAGAAACTGAAGAAGAATTGAACCTCGGCCGTGCAGATATTGAGCTGATTGGAGAAATCGACTATATTGCAGCACCGTCGCATATCATACGCTGCTTTGTAGGGGAACTGCTGGACTTAACGGTTGAATCGATTCAGCCGAATGAGGAAGTGGAGAGAGTATTTACTATTCCCCTAACGTATTTCCTGGAAAACGAACCTGAATTTCATCAAGTTGGTTTAAAAATCGAGCACAGTGATGATTTTCCCTTTGAACTGATTTCAAATGGGAATGCACACAAATGGAGCACAAGGCAGCAGAGTATTCCGTTTTACCGATTAAAAGATAACTTCCTCTGGGGGTATACGGCAGGGCTGACTCACCGTTTCAGTGAAATACTTCAGGACAAGTTTATAGAGGATAGAAGCGGAGACTAAAAAAGAGAAAGACCAGGTGGCCCTTCTCTTTAAATGCGTTCATTCAGTTAGTCGTTCTGTTCTTTGTATATGTTTCCGCTGAGTACGCGGGAAATAGCTTCGGCTACACCGTTGTCTTTATTGCTGGAAGTATAGAATTTTGCTGCTTCTTTGGCCTCAGGCACGGCATTTTTCATGGCAACGGAATAATCTGCCCATTCAAGCATGGACAAATCATTGATGTTGTCTCCAATAGTCATGACCTGACTGGCATCGAGTCCAAGCTGGCGTGCCAGTCTCTTAACGGCAATGCCTTTTTGAGCCGCAACGTGGTTAATCTCCAGGTTTCGTTCGCTGGATGCTGTAATGGCCAAAATTGGAACCTCATCATACAGTTCTTTTTTCAGAGGCTGGAGAACTTCTGGTCCTTTGTTTGAGTGGACAGATACTTTGAGGATAACGATGCTGTCATCATCAATGACTTCTGCATAATCGTCCACGAAGGTGATCTCCATGTCTTCAATGTGCTCAACGGCCCGTTCGTAAGCTTCTTCTGCGGAAATGTCCGGATTCATATCAGCGAGCATGCCCGCAACCAGTTCTTCACGCATTTCTTTGTTATCTGAGTACATGCCTTTTGACGTCATGAGCTCTTCATGCAGGCCTTCGTGTCTGGAAAAGACAGATAGAATCTGTCTGACCATTTTTTTCTCAAGACCGATATTGTAGAGGTTCTTTCCGGACCCGTCAAAAAACTGGCCACCGTTTTGAGCGATAAGCGGACAGAGAATCGTCTGTTTTTTAAGTAAAGGGGCTGCCAGCGGATAGTCACGACCTGTGGCAATGGCAAAATGAATGCCTTGTTCCTGAGCGCGCTTTATGGCAGATACATTGGCTGGTGATATTTCCATCCGTTCATTAAGCAGTGTTCCGTCCATATCTGACACAATTAATTTAATCATTTACTTCGTCTCCTTTTATACATAATCACTCTCCCTTACTAGTCTACCAAAAATACACGGAAAAGTAATTCAGCAACCATAAAAGAAAGGATGATAAATTTGACGCTTCCTGTACTAAACGACTGGAAACCGATACTGGAAAATGCACAAGAACAGCTCAACTATAAAGAATTAAGAGGATTTTTGAAGAAAGAATACAGCCAGCATACAGTCTATCCGGAAAAAGAACACATCTGGCAGGCCTTTGAATGGACGCCTTACAGTGATGTGAAGGTGGTCATTCTTGGTCAGGATCCCTACCATGGAAAAGACCAGGCGCATGGACTCAGCTTTTCAGTGCGTCCGCATGTTTCACTGCCGCCATCACTCAGAAATATCTATAAGGAACTTGAGCGTGATCTGAATATTACCCCAGTTAGTCATGGCTATTTAAAGAAATGGGCTGAAGAAGGGGTACTCTTGTTAAACACGGTTCTGACAGTAAGAGAAGGACAAGCCCATTCGCACCGAAACAAAGGATGGGAGGAGCTGACAGACTATGTCATTAATGCCTTGAATGAGCGGGAAGAGCCAATGGTGTTTTTACTGTGGGGAAATGCTGCGAAGAAAAAAATGAAGCAGATAGACCAGAACCGGCATGTGGTGCTGACAACTTCACACCCGAGTCCCTTATCGGCTCACCGTGGATTTTTAGGATCCGGAATTTTTTCAGAGGCGAACAAAGAACTGAAAAATCTGGGTTATGAACCAGTTGACTGGAGCCTGCCGGAAAACCCGTCAGAAAATTAAAATAAAGCAATCTAACTGTAAAAAGTAAGTAAGAAGTGGTATATTAATAGTGTTGAAAACAAACCTTGGAGGGAAACTATAGTGGATTTATTTGATAGTTTGAAACAGAAAATTGATGGGAAAAATCTGAAAATTGTTTTTCCTGAAGCGACAGACGAGCGTGTATTAGGGGCTGCCCTGAGACTGCACTACGAGAAATTGCTGGAACCTGTACTAATCGGAAAAGAAGAAGAGATTGCAGCGGAAGCGAAAGCACACGGCTATACTCTGGAAGGTATCGAAATCATTGATCCGGATAAGTATGATAAATTCGACGAAATGGTCAAAGTCTTTGTTGAACGCCGTAAAGGCAAGGCGACTGAAGAACAGGCAAGAGAACAGTTGAAAGAAGTCAATTACTTCGGAACCATGCTGGTCTATATGGACTATGCAGCTGGCCTGGTCAGTGGAGCGGTTCACTCAACAGGTGAGACTGTCCGTCCGGCTCTTCAGATTATTAAAACCCGTCCCGGCGTGAGCCGTACTTCCGGCGCATTCATTATGCTGCGCGGACGTGGACAGGAAAAATATGTGTTCTCAGATTGTGCGATCAACCCAAATCCTAACGAACAGGTATTGGCAGAAATTGCAGTAGAAAGTGCGCGAACAGCAGAAATGTTTGATATCGACCCGAAAGTTGCCCTACTGAGCTTCTCATCTAAAGGCTCAGCAAGTGCACCGGAAGTCGATAAAGTACGTAATGCCACTAAAATTGCTCAGGAACTGGCTCCAGAATATGATATTGACGGCGAACTGCAATTTGATGCGGCCTTCGTATCAGCAGTTGCTCAGCAGAAAGTTCCGGATTCTAAGGTTGCCGGTGAAGCGACAGTCTTCGTCTTCCCTGAACTGCAGTCTGGAAACATCGGCTACAAAATTGCTCAGCGTTTAGGAAACTTTGAAGCAGTTGGACCAATCCTACAAGGGCTGAACAAACCTGTTTCCGACCTGTCACGCGGCTGTGTCGAAGAAGATGTATACAAAACAGCTATCATTACAGCTAATCAGGCTTTAATGAACGCCTAAATAACTGAGTGGTAAAAGCCAAAGATGATTGAGTGACCTGAAAAGGGCTTAATCATCTTTGGCTTTTTTTGTTCGTCGGCATTTTATAACTATTCATGACAAGTTTGACAGGTTTTTCTATAAACTCATGACGATTAGCCGCCAATCGTCATGAGTTTTCTTCAAAAAAGTGGTAACTTGTCACGAAAACAGCTTTTCGAGACAAGTATCTAATAATATTCTGCAAACTTGTAAGGATTAAGGCCTAATCGTAACAAGTTTCTCGAAAACAGGCTTCTCAGTTTTGAAGATTCTGAAGAAGTAAAAAAGAATAAGAGTAAAAGAAATTAAGACTTAAGTTCTTTTTGTTTACACAATCACATGCTTTCTGTTAGAAGAAGCCATTCAACGAATGATACAATTGTTTTATGAGTAAGCCTTTACAACCAATGACGAAGGAGTCGATACAACAATGGCAGATTATATTATGGCAATTGATCAGGGTACGACGAGTACGCGAGCGATTATTTTCGATAAAGAAGGAGAACCTAAGTGGAGTTCTCAGAAGGAAATCGAGCAGTCTTTCCCGGAACCGGGCTGGGTGGAACATAATGCGAATGAAATCTGGCTGAAAACACTTCAGGTCATTGCAAGTGTCATGATTGAAGCGGGTATTGAGGCTGATGAACTGGATAGCATTGGTATTACGAATCAGCGTGAAACAACAGTAATCTGGGACAAGGAAACAGGCGAACCGATTTATCCTGCCGTTGTGTGGCAGTCCAAGCAGACATCGGACATAGCTCACCAGCTGGTAGAAGACGGCCACAAGACTATGATTCACAAGAAAACCGGTCTGATTGTTGACTCATACTTCTCTGGCACAAAAATAAAATGGATTTTGGATGAAGTAGAAGGATCCAGAGAACGAGCTGAAAATGGAGAGCTTTTATTTGGAACAATCGATACTTGGCTCCTGTGGAAGCTGACCGGTGGAGAAGTGCATGCGACGGATTATTCAAATGCCAGCCGCACCATGCTTTACAATATCTATGATATGGAATGGGATAAGGAAATCCTGGATCTGCTGGATATTCCTGAGAAAATGCTGCCGGAAGTCAAACAGTCCTCTGGTGTATTCGGTGAAACAATGGATGCGATATTCAAGGGAACCAATGTACCAATTGCCGGTATTGCCGGAGATCAGCAGGCTGCCTTATTCGGTCAGACAGCCTTTGACAAAGGGATGGTCAAAAACACATATGGAACCGGAGCCTTTATTATTATGAACACCGGAAAAGAACCGATTCAGTCTGAAAACGGCCTGCTGACGACCTTGGCTTATGGCTTGGACGGTGAGGTGTATTATGCACTTGAAGGAGCCATCTTTGTTGCCGGTTCAGCCATTCAGTGGCTGAGAGACGGTATGAGACTATTTAGAAACTCGCCGCAGTCTGAAGAATATGCTACTAAAGTGGATACAACAGACAATGTATATGTCGTGCCAGCCTTCACCGGTTTAGGTGCTCCTCACTGGGATCAGGATGCGCGCGGAGCGGTGTTCGGTTTGACCCGAGGAACGGAAAAAGAACACTTTATCCGGGCAACACTTGAGTCACTGGCATATCAGACACGAGATGTTGTTGATGCAATGAACGAAGATGCCGGCTTGAAGACAGAAACAATGCGCGTGGATGGCGGAGCGAGCATGAATGACTTCCTGATGCAATTCCAGGCTGATATTTTAGATGTAAAAATAGAGCGCTCAAAAATTATGGAAACAACTGCTTTAGGGGCTGTCTATCTAGCTGGACTGGCTACCGGTTTCTTCAAAGACTTGGATGAAATTAAAGCTAAATGGGACAAGTCAGCTACCTTTGAATCTAAAATGGACGAAGAGACGCGCGAAGATTTGTATGCCGGCTGGCAGGCAGCAGTCAAAGCCACCCAGGCCTTCAAGTTCAAACCGAAAAAAGCTAAAAAAGAAAACAAGTAACCAGAAAACTGAATTGATTATAAGAGAGAGGAGCTGAACGATTCATGACTTTTTCGGCTCAGACGAGAACAAAAACAATTGAGTCATTACAGCAGGAAAAATTGGACCTGCTCATTATCGGTGGAGGGATAACAGGTGCGGGACTGGCCCTGCATGCGGCTGCCAGAGACATTCAAGTGGGACTGGTTGAGATGCAGGATTTTGCAGGCGGGACCAGCAGCCGGTCAAGTAAACTGGTTCACGGCGGGCTGCGTTACCTGAAGCAGTTTGATGTGGAACTGGTAGCAGATGTGGCTAAAGAGCGGACTGTAATTGGACGGAACGCTCCCCATATTGTACAGCCAGACTACATGATGATGCCCGTGTATGATGAACCAGGTGCATCCTTTAATGAGTTTTCTGCAAAAGTGGTCCTTCATTTATACGATTATCTGGCAGAGGTGGATGACGACT
This sequence comes from Alkalibacterium psychrotolerans, assembly GCF_054784355.1. NCBI lineage: Bacteria > Bacillati > Bacillota > Bacilli > Lactobacillales > Carnobacteriaceae > Alkalibacterium > Alkalibacterium psychrotolerans. The sequence continues at coordinate 97,244 of NZ_BAAGPH010000034.1, forward strand.
GGGCACATTATCTTGTGGAGAAAGAAGAGGTACTGAAAGAAGAACCATCATTGACAGAGGACGGTTTGCTGGCAGGTGGCTTTTATTTGGATTACTCAAATGATGACGCCCGACTCACCATTGAAACAATCAAAAAAGCGCATGAACTGGGCGCGAAAATAACAAATTATGTAACAGCCGTCAATTTTCTATATGACGAACAGAACCAGATTAGAGGGATTCAAGCTGAAGATTCATTGACTGGCGAACAGTTTGAGATAGAAGCTAAACTGGTCATCAACGCAGCTGGTCCTTGGTCCGATGAGGTCAGAAAAGCACGCAAATGCGAAGCCGAGGAGAAGATGTATCCGACCAAGGGGGTCCATTTTGTCGTGGATCATGCGAAACTGCCTGTGTCCCGAACCATCTACACTGATTCTGGTCAGGAAGACAACCGCATGATATTCATTATCCCACGAGGCGGTAAAACATATTTTGGCACAACAGACACGCCGTTTGAGGGTTCGTATGAAGAGCCGAGCATTACACAGGAGGATGTGGATTACCTGCTTAAGGCAGTCAATCATCGCTTCAAAGGTGTGAACATAAGCATAGATGATATTGAATCCAGCTGGGCGGGGCTGCGTCCGCTTATTCAGGATGAGAATAATGACGATCCCTCCGGTATTTCAAGAGGACATGAAATCTTTTCAGAAGAAGATGGTCTCATTACTATTGCTGGCGGAAAGCTCACAGATTATCGGCGCATGGCAGAGGACGCTTTTGAAGTAATAGACAAGCGCTTTAAAGAGCTGGATTGTCATTTCAAAGAAGTGGACACCAGTACGATTCCCTTATCGGGTGGAGATGTGCCGGATCCTCTAGCCTTTGATGACTTTATAAAAGATCATCTCCAAGATGGTTTGGATTTAGGACTTGCGAAAGAAGACGCGCAATTTTTAGCGGACTGGTACGGAAACAACATTAAAGATGTTTATGCTTTAAAAGACAAGGCAGAACAGTATAACCTCCCATTAAAAGATGCGTTGCAGCTGGCTTATGGTCTGGAACATGAAATGGTCATGGCACCGGAAGATTTCCTCGGGAGACGGACGGACACACTACTTTTTGCAATAGATAAGCTGGAAAAACTGCAGGGACCTGTCCTGGATGTACTGGAAAAAGAACTGAACTGGACCGAAAAAGAGCGGGAAGAGTGGGAAAAACACCTGGCCACGCGAGTAGGGGAAGCTAGTTTGCGTAAGTTAAAAACAGACTGATGGGAGTGAGTATATTTGGAAACGACACTTTTTCAGCAATTACTAGGTGAGTACTTTGGAACGATGATATTGATTTTGTTAGGAGACGGGGTAGTTGCCGCCAATGTTCTGAAAAAAACCAAGTCCTATGATGGGGGTTGGGTTATGATTGGGATTGGCTGGGGCCTTGCCGTGGCGATGGCAGTTTATGCGGTAGGCTGGCTGTCCCCGGCTCACATTAATCCGGCTGTTACATTAGGAATGGCCGTGGCAGGTGAAATTGGCTGGGGAATGGTGATTCCTTATTCGCTGGCGCAGATAGCCGGCGGTTTTACAGGAGCTGTCCTCGTCTGGCTTCACTATATTCCTCATTTTAGAGCGACGGATGATCAGGAGGCCATTCTAGCTGTCTTCTCAACTGGACCAGCTATCAAAGGATCAAAATGGAACTTGTTATCCGAAACCATTGCGACTTTTGTTTTAGTCTTTGGCTTGCTGGCATTTACACAAGGAGATTTTACCGATGGACTGAATCCTCTGATTGTAGGTCTCCTGATTGTTGCCATCGGCTTGTCACTGGGTGGAACTACCGGCTATGCCATCAATCCGGCACGTGACTTGGGTCCGAGAATTGCCCATCAGCTTCTGCCGATTGCTAATAAAGGCAGATCAGACTGGGAGTATGCTTGGATTCCGATTATCGGACCGTTCCTTGGAGGCGCTATTGGGGCGTTTGTTTTCATACTAATGACATTTTAAAACACAACAGAAACGAACAGTAAAGACCACTATCCTCACTTAGTGTAAGGGTAGTGGTCTTATTTATAAGAGCGTGATAATTAATAGGTTACGCTGGCAAAAAGAATTGCTGCAATAGCCAGTCCAATAGCAGTAATACTCATTCGTGTTGTGTTGGCTTTCAGGAAAAATCCGATTACTGCCAGCACGATGCCGACTCCGCCACTGATCATTGCTGCAGGGTCATTTCCTGTTCCAGCCATAGCCAGACCAAATATTCCGGCAGCCATAGCCAGCCAGCCGATAATTACACCAATATTTTTCATTCTTTTGCTCCTCCTTACCTGTGTTAGTGATAATATACACATGATCGCTTCGTCTCGATTTTACCATAAAACGCTGAGAGTGTGCTACACTAGATAAAAATATCAAAAAGAAAATAGAAAGCAGGACACAAATATGACACCTTGGCTTCACAAAGTTCAGTATTATGAAACAGATCAGATGCAAATTGTTCACCACTCTAACTATATCAGATGGTTTGAAGAAGCACGGACACATTTAATGGAAGAACTGGATTACGGCTACCATCAAATGGAAAGCGAAGGGATTGTCATTCCGGTATTATCGGTTCAGGCAGAGTACAAAAACATGGTCAGATACGGGGAGACTGTCCGGATAGATGCACAGATAAAAGAGTTTACCGGGGTCAAGATGGTAATCAGCTATTCTATTAAAGATAATGTGACAGACGAACTGAAAACCATTGGGGAAACGAAGCACGCTTTTCTCGATAAGGAATCCTACCGTCCGCTGTCGCTTAAACGAAAGCATAGAGACTTATTCAGTTTATTTAAGCGACTACACGAGGAGTTTCTAGAGAAAGGAGGAGCATAATTGGATTTGGTATTGCTGGTTGGACCGCAGGCAGTCGGAAAGATGACGGTCGGCAAAGCACTTGAAGAGCGCATTGAAGCTAGGCTGCTGTTTAATCATGAAACGATTGATCTGTTTGCACGATTCCTAGGGTACACAGGAGAAACCTTCCGTCTCTCGGAAAGAGTGAGGCTGGATTTTTTCAAGGCCTTTACCAAAAATCCGAAGACAAATGCTACCCAAGGGATTATTTTCACCGTTGTGGCTGGCTTTGATCAGGACGGAGACTGGAAAGTGCTTCGGGATTGGACAGAACTGTTTCTTGATGCTGGAGGGAACGTGTACTTTGTCGAGCTGGAAGCTGATTTGAAGGAACGCCTTGAGCGCAACAAGAGTGACTACCGCTTGGAAAAGAAACCATCCAAACGAAATCTGGATTTTTCTGAGGCGGAGCTGTTGGACAGTATGAAAAAACACCGTCTGAATTCTGAAACGGGTGAAGTGGCAGAAAAGTTACCCGGTGTTCATTATTTGAGACTCAATACGACAGCATTGTCTGCAGAAGAAACGGCTGACAGCATTAAAGGCTGGCTATACGAACAGGGATATACAAAAGACTAACCTGATGATTGTTAATGTATAAATCGGTATCAGCTCAACAGAATGATGCACTTTTTGTTATACTTAGAATAAAGAATCAAGAGAAAGGGGAAGCCCGTTGAAAACACTAGTGATTATCAGTCACCCGACTTATGAAGAATCAGGCACTCAGCAGTTTCTGATTCAATCGATAACCAGCCCGCCTCTAGAAACAGTTACCCTCCACATACTTGAACAGTCCTACCCGGATGGTCAGATTGATGTGGAAAAAGAGCAGCAGCTGTTAAAGGAGCACGACCGGATTATCTTTCAGTTTCCTTTTTACTGGTATTCTTCCCCACCACTTTTAAAGCAGTGGCAGGATGAGGTGCTGACCGAGCATTTTGCTTTCGGTTATAGAGGAGACAGACTGAAAGGAAAAGACTTTGGCTTAATCCTGTCAGTCGGGATTGCTGAAAAAGAATACCAGTCCGGCGGCCAAGAAGGCTACAGCATGAGTGAGCTGACTAAGCCATACCAGGCACTAGCTAGAAAAACGCAGATGACTTTCCTGAAACCCCTGGTGATTTATCAGTTTGCCTATCTCAGTGAGCAGGCTAAAATGGACCTGCTTATTAAGTATCAGCAGTATCTGACATTGGCAAAACCTGATTCACTAAAATCGAGAGAAGAGTGGATGATGAAAGAACTGAGTGCGTTGGACTACGGAACCTTACCTGTAGACAATGCCTCCTTTGTTATCGAACAGGTTATTGAACTGATTGATGATAACCGAATGGAACTGGATGAACTGCGGATGCACATTGATAATTTCCACGGCTGAAGGAAAAGGCTTTTAGAAAGAAGGGTTTTTATGGAAGAAAAGGAATGGGCGGTTCAGGAGCTCAAGCGCTTGTTTGATCAGAGCCAGGACTATAAGCAGAAAGCACTGCTTCAAGCCGCTGGAACGCTTTTAAGTGAGCAGGAAACACGTAAAGAGCAGCTCCAAGGCCAGCTGGATGGAACGCTTTGGAGTCCGGGAAACTGGAGCGGCTAGTCGATAAGTATAAAAAAATCGGATTTTTTTAGCGAATCATGCTGAAAAGAGAAAAAATCAGTCCTAAGACTGTGTTTTTTCTCTTTTTTTTTGGATATACTATGAGCAAGTCTTAAAGGAGGAGCACATATGAAAAAGGGATGGGTCGCTTGGTGGATAATGGGGTTGCTGGTTGTTGGCATTGGTTTTAGTTCGCCCGTAGAAGCACGAGGCAATACGTTACATGAACTGACTGTAGAGGTACGCCTACTGGAAAATGGAACGGGACTGTTTACGGAATACCGGGACATGACGATGGAGGAAGGTACTGAACTGTTTATCAGCATTGATGAGGTCGATGGACTGGAAGTGGTGGACTTTTCAGTGGCAGGCATGAGTGAACAGGAAGCGTGGAATTCAGATCAGTCACGGGAAGAAAAGGCAGATACATACGGAGTGCTTGACACGCCTGAAGGAAAGGAACTGGTTTGGGGGATAGGCGACTACGGCCGTCAGCGTTACGAAGTCTCCTATACGATTTCAAATGTTGTCCGGCAGTTTGATGATGGTCAGGCTCTGCGCTGGAATTTCAATACATTTGGCACAATTCCGCCGGAAGCAATGACAGTTTACATTGAAGGCCCCTTCCAGTTTTCAGCAGACACTACACGCATATACGGCTTTGGTTATGACGGACAGATTGACCTGGCTGATGGAGGAGTAGAAACCATTACACAAACTGCTCTCTCAGCAAATCAGCCTGTATCGGTTATCGCTCATTTTCTGGATAATCCGTTTCTAGTCTCATACTATGAAAACCGACCGATAGAGAGTGTGCTGGAAGAAGCACGCGAAGGCCAGTCAGGTGAGGACGGTGGGGGGGTAAATAGTGTCCTCGTCGCACTCTTTGTAGGTGGTGTATCCGCAGTGATTGGTCTGATTGGCTGGCTCTTCATTAAAATCGAATCAATCAAAAAAGATAAAGGCAAGATACCAAACAGTCAAGAGCAGCGCAGACGAAACAAAGGCATGTCTTTCACAGGAATTCCCTATGCAGACGGATCTGTCACAGATATTGCTTTTCTGCTGAGACAGCTTCAGAAAGGGTCCTTTGAGCACTACTTTTTTGCCTTTTTAATGAAGTGGGCAAAAGAAAAGAGTCTCGTAATTGATGAGGAAAAAGGCAGCAAAAAGCAGCAGACGAGACTGACCTTTTTACCCCGGACGTTTGATCAGCAGAATAATAATACACTGAACACTTCTCAAGTCGAGATGGAGCTGTGGCAAACGCTCGTAGATGCGTCTGACGAGAACAATCAGATGAGCAGCAAGGAAATGAGAAAGTGGGCTGAAAAACAGGCGGACAAAATAGCAGAGCTGGACAAAAAACTGCTGGACGAATCAAAGGACACCCTGATTCAGGAAGGATACATTACGGAAGAGACAGCTGAGTTCTTTACTATGCGACTGCCTTTTGTAGCCATCACGAAGAAAGGTCAGAAATTATACGACCAGCTGACTCAGTTTGAAAATCACCTGAACGAAATCAGCAAAGATAAATCATTGACCTACAAGCAGCTTATTCCAGAAGAATCCTTTTTAATCTGGGCAGGACTGTACGGTAAAGAAGAGGACGTTTTCAAGCGAATTGAAGCGCTGTTTCCTGAGTGGCAGGAAGAAAACGGCGAGACTTTCCCTGTATTTTATACCCACTACTATGGTCTGCACCTATTCTCCAGCAGTATGCACAAAGGCTATTCCAGCGGGAGCGGAGGAGCGGCCAGTGGTTTCGGTGGAGCAACCTCGATTGGCGGCGGGGGCGGAACGATTGGTGGCAGCGGTGGCGGTGCCCGCTAATCCGGTCGTATTAACAAAAATAGAATAAATATGATGAAAGCAGGGGCTGCGGCCCCTGCTTTTTACTTTTCTGTAAGCTGAAGTATGATTAAAGTACTTTTAATCATACTTCGTCAGGCAGAAAAAATCTGAACGATGATTATATCAATTTAATCATTGTTCATTAAAAAAAAATTTGCGTGAAGAACGATTAACCAGCATTTAATCATCGTTCGGAGAGCTTTTCATATCTGAAGCACGATTAAACATGCTAGCGAGCAGCCGACTAATACAGAACTGATGAAAAGCTCTACTGAATAGGGGAAGTCATTATTAAAATTGACTTTTCCGCGTATCTGACGTACAACTAAGGTACACACAAAACAGTCTCAGTCAATTTTTGACAGTAAAGTCCAGAGGAGGAGACAATGAAATTGACAAATATTAATAGTAAGATGAAAAGGCATACAAATAGAGAGGAACATTTTCAGTATGCGCCGGCTATTCTTGCAGAATCCAATGTAAGCGGAATTATCGCACCCTTTGAGTTTCATTCGCATCAGCAGTTTGAACTATTAATTCTTCAGGAAGGGCAGGTTCATTATTTAATCAACAACCAAGTATACCGTATCGAGCCAGGAACAGTTATTCTACTGGACGGATCGGAACTGCACAAAGTTCAATTGATTGACGAGGAAGCTGCTTATGTAAGAAGTATTGTCCACTTCGATCCAAACTGGGTAAAACCATCGCTGGAGGCAAGCGAAGCGGATTTTCTGTTAACCTACTTCAGTGAATTTCATCACCGTCTGTTCAAACTGAGAGAGACGAGCGACTGGCAGACGTTACTCACCCTTGTAAAACAGCTGTCTGAATTGACTGCGGAAAAGTATTCATCTCAAAATAAAGCGATTATAAAAATCAGGCTGGCTCACCTGCTTAGCCACATATATAAGGCAGAGAAGCGGACTGTTCTGGAAGAAGAATACGATAAATCAGAAAAAGCCAAGCTTGCAGAAGAAATAGCCTCTTATATTCAGCAGCACTTCGATGAGAAATGGACCATCGAGCAGCTGGCTAAGGATTTAAATCTCAGTCAGTCCTATGCGTCGCATCTTTTTAAGGAAGTGACGGGCTATACCATCATGGACTACCTGATGAACTACCGGCTGATTCAGGCCAAGGCAATTCTCTCAATGTCTTCAGAAGAGATTTCCATTAAAGCCTGCGCCTACCAATGCGGCTTTGAAAGTGATGCGCACTTTAACCGGTTCTTTAAAAAGAAGACAGGCATGACACCCTATACATTCAAAAAAAATCAGCTAAAAGAAAGGAAAATTAACGTATGACTAAAAAAGTAAAATTAGGCATCATCGGATTAGGAACACAAGGCGGTATGTACGCGAAATTTATCAAGGATGGATTGGTACCAAATATGGAAATTGGAGCCATCTGTGATATCGATCAGTCTAAAAAAGAAGTGGCAGAAAAAGAGTATCCTGGCGTACCGTTTTATGAGAACTACATTGATATGCTGGAAAGCAAGACTGTCGATGCCGTTGTAACAACCGTCCCTCACTATCTTCACCCGGAAATGGGGATTGAATCACTGAAGCGTGATATTCATGCCCTCGTAGAAAAACCGGCTGGTGTCTACACTAAACAGGTGAAAGAGCTGAACGAATTTGCTGCGTCCAAGCCTGAATTGACTTTCGGCATCATGTTCAACCAGAGAAACAATCCGTTGTATAAAAAAATCAAGGAAATTGTCGACAATGGAGAGATTGGAAACATTCGTCGGACCAACTGGATTATCACGACTTGGTGGAGACCACAGCCGTATTATGATCAGAGTGCCTGGCGTGCAACATGGGGAGGCGAAGGTGGCGGTGTCTTAGTCAATCAGGCCCCTCACCAGCTTGATTTATGGCAATGGATTTGCGGCGTGCCAAAATCTGTTTATTCTAAAGTTTCTTACGGCTTCAAGCGGAATATTGCTGTTGAAGACGAAGTAACTGCAGTAGTGGACTATGGCAATGGCGCGACCGGAACATTTGTCACAGCGACACACGATTTAATTGGGACCGACCGTTTTGAGATTCTGGGAGACCAGGGGAAAATTGTTGTCGATGGAAGTAAGACAGCAACGGTTCATCGTCTGAAAAAGCCGGAACAGGAACTCAGTGAAGAAATGGGCATGGAAGATGTCATGAAACTGTTCATGGGGCAGTTGGATGCAGATGAATTGTACACCACGGAAACCATCGAATTTGACAGTCAGTGGGGCGCGCAGCATTCAGGTGTACTTGAAAACTTCGCAGCTAACGTTCTGGACGGTACGCCTCTGCTTGCACCGGGATCAGACGGCATCAATGGCGTGCGTCTGGCGAATGCCATTCACTTATCCAGCTGGACTGGAGAAGAGGTCAGCTTAGGAGACTTGAACGAAGAACTTTATCTGAAAGAGTTGAATAAGCGTATTTCAGATGAAGGCGAATTTGCTACCCGTCACTAAGAAATCAACCATTCAGGAAGTGAGTGTTCTATGTTAAGGATCGGATTAATCGGACTCGGCGATGTGTCTCCTATTCATATTCATGCTATCAACACAAGTGATAAAGGAGAACTGGTAGCTGTCTGCGATATCAACGAAGAATTAAGTGCCAATTTCCCTGAAATACCTTTTTTCCCGTCAGTTGAAACCATGCTGGATAAGATGAATCTGGATGTCGTCCATATTTGTCTGCCTCACGATCTCCATCAGCCGGTGACAGAGCAGTGTATACAAAAAAATGTGCATGTGTTTGTTGAAAAACCGGTAGCTAAAAATTACGAAGAAGCTTTGGAGCAGCTTGAACTGGAAAAAGCGACCGGTAAAAAAATCGGTGTCTGCTTTCAGAATCGCTACAATGCCAGCTTCATGAAGCTATTATCCATTTTGGAAAATGAAAATGTCGGCGAGGTGACCTCCATAAAAGGACTGGTCACCTGGTTCCGACCGGAAAGTTACTATACGACCAAACCTTGGAGAGGACAGAAAGAGCGGGCAGGGTACGGCTCTATTATTAATCAGTCCATTCATACTCTTGATTTAATTCAGCTGATTGGGGGAGAATTGGACAGCTGCAAGGCGGTACTGTCAAACCTCACAGATTATCCGATTGAAGTAGAGGATACTGCGAGTGCAACCTTTACGTTCAAGTCGGGTGTCAAAGCCTTTTTCCACGCGACCAATGCCTTTACTGAAAACTCATCGGTGGAGCTTCAAGTGATTACGGAAAAGGAAAAATTCACGATTAAAGACAGTCGTTTATACATCACCAACGATGAAGGTAGAAAAGAAGTGATAGTGGAAGACGACAAGCTGCCGGGCTCCAAGTTTTATTACGGCGCCGGACACATGCACCTTATCGACCGCTTCTATGCCAGCGTTTTGAATGATGATCATGATTATGTAAGTGTGGCAGACTCTATCCCATCCATGCAGATGATTAAAATGATGGATAAGTCTTCGAGCAATACGAAACAGCCAGTCAGAGTAAAAATGGAGGAGATAAACTATGTCAACAGTTAAGATAGGCGTGCAGGCCATGATGCTCAAAGAAAAATTTGAAGAAATAGGTGCATATGAAACACTGAAAAAAGTCAGCGAACTCGGTTATCATGCCATTGAAATTTCTCAAATAGAAACCACACCTGAAAATATTGAAGCCATCAAACAGGCTTCAGAAGACTTTGACATCGAGATAGCTTCCATGTCAGCCGGCTTAAAGCCGATGCGAGAAGGACAGGAATCCATCAGTACCGACTTCGACAAGATTGTCGCAGACTGCAAGGCAGTGGGAGCGGATATTCTGAGAATAGGGATTCTTCCTTTTGAAGCCATGGCGTCTTTGGAAAAAGTGATTGAATTCAGTCGAGAAGCCAACCATTATGCTGAAAAATTTGCCGAGCACGGAATCAAGCTGTATTACCATAACCATCATGTAGAATTCACTAAATATGACGGTAAGTATCTGCTGGATATTATTCGTGAAGAAGCCCCTCACATTGGTTTTGAACTGGATGTGCACTGGGTTCAGCGTGGTGGGCGTAATCCCGTCGATGTACTGAAAGAGTATGCGGGTAAAGTGGATTTGGTTCATTTGAAAGACTACCGCGTCACACCACTGCCAACGGAAGCACTTGAGCATCTTAAAGAAGGCGATATGGAAGCCTTTATGCAGGCCTTTAGCAATATCGTCCAGTTTGCTGAACTGGGAGAAGGTACACTTAATCTGCCGGCAATTATTGAGCAGAGTATTGAAAGTGGCGCACGTTACCTGCTGGTAGAGCAGGACGATCAGTATGGTCGTGACCCATTTGACTGTCTGGAAACGTCACGTGATTATTTAATTGAACAGGGTTATCAGGATCTTTTTTAAAGCGATACAGGAATAACAGATAGAAAGGTGAGAATATGAGCGGAGATGGAATGAATTACGCGCCTAAAGGTAAAGTAAACAAAGTTGTTGAGGAGGGGGAGTTTACCTTTGCGGCAGTGGCACTTGATCATGGTCACATCAATGGAATGACCAATGGTCTGCTGGAAGCGGGCGCCACTCTGAAATGGGTTTACGACTCTGATGATGATAAAGTGGCCGCGTATAAAGAGCAGTTTCCTCAAGTGCAGGTGGCTGACTCGATTGATCAGGTGTTATCAGATCCGGACATTAAGCTGGTTGCTGCTGCAGCAGTACCTAACAAGCGAAGCGAACTGGGAAACCGTGTTATGAAAGCCGGAAAAGATTACTTTACGGATAAAACAGCTTTCACAACTCGCGAGCAGCTGGAAGAAACGAAGCAGGTCGTTGAAGAAACGGGACGAAAATTCTGGGTCTACTTCAGCGAACGCCTGCATGTCGAAGGAGCACTGTTTGCTGGTCAGCTGATAGAACAGGGAGCCATTGGAGACGTGGTTCAGATTACCGGCTTCGGACCACACCGCCTGGACAAGGAGAAACGCCCGGACTGGTTCTTCCACAAAGAAGAATACGGAGGTATCTTATGTGACATAGGGAGCCACCAGATTGAGCAGTTCCTGACCTTTACTGGAAATAAGAATGCGGAAGTCGTTCACAGTAAAGTTGGCAACTATGCCAATCCTGACAAGCCGGAGCTGGAAGACTATGGGGACGCCACGCTTGTGGGAGAGAATGGCGCCAGCTTCATATTCAAAGTAGACTGGTTCACACCAGATGGTTTAGGTACCTGGGGAGACGGACGCATGTTTATCACGGGGACTAAAGGAACCATCGAAGTCAGAAAATATGTGGATGTAGCAAGAGAAGAAAGCGGCGATCACGTTTACTTGGTTGATTCAGAAGGGGAGAAACATTATCATGTCACTGGACAAGTTGGATTTCCATTCTTTGGTGAAATGATACTGGATTGTATCAACGGAACAGAAAAAGCAATGACTCAGGAACATATTTTTAAAGCACAGGAACTGTGTCTGACAGCTCAGGAAAAAGCAGTAAACATAACAGCATAAGTTGAATAAATGATAAAGTGCAGCCGAAACCACTTCGGGCTGCACTTTTTGTATGTCTGCATGCGTTGATTAATCTGACAGAACTCATTGATATATTATACTACTTGTCTGAAAGGTCGCAGGCAGTTGTATCTAATGCGGAACTTCTTAAAATACTACTAACTCAACTAACATAGTGTGCGCCAGTTCAATGAATACCGCTTGATTCCACTAACTCATTTAGTTCGTTACGGACCAGTTGAAGCTATCTTCCTTTATTCCATTAACTCACCTTACTCATTGCGCGCGAGTTCAAGAAATCCTGCTTTATTCCCCCAACTCATCTAGCACGGAGTACGCCAGTTAATGCAATCACGTTTTATTCCCTCAACTCATCCAGCATGGTGTGTGCCAGTTCAAGGAATCCTGCTTTATTCCCCCAACTCACCTTGCATAGTGTGCGCCAGTTCAAGAAATATTCCTTTATTCTACCAACTTATCCAGTATGAATTACACCAGTTAATTCAATCCCGTTTTATTCCATTAACCAACCTTACTCGTTGCGGACCAGTTAATGCATTGATAGCCATATTAGCTACTAATCCATAGTTTTAACTAAGAAGTTACTTTATATCATAAGACCGACTAGGATGCAGATGTCATCTTTTTTACGAAAAGCTGTAATTTCTGATGTATTTATGGTATATTTTTACATATTAGTATGCAAGTAAGCGATTAACTATTAAAGGAAGATTAAAATGATGCAGAATATTACTTTGCAAGATCAGACCTATGAAAAACTGCGCGAAATGATTATTAAGACAGAACTGTATCCGGGACAAAAGATTTCTGAATCGCATTTGATGGAACTTCTGGATGTTGGTCGCACGCCAATTAGGGAATCATTGAAACAGCTGAAAAAACAAAGTCTTATCTTTACGTTTCCTCAGTCAGGAACGTATGTCTCTAAGATTGATATGAAACAGGCTATTCATTCACGCTTTGTCAGAGAATGTGTCGAAAAAGAAGTTATGGTTGAACTGTCAGCCAACATGAATAAGAAAGCTGAGATACGTCTGCAGGCTATACTAGATGAGCAGAAAGTTGAATATGAGCAAGGGAACATTTCTGGTTACCATGACTTGGACAATGAATTTCACCGGACCTGCTATGATCTAGTTGGGAAAGGACAGATTTGGGAATGGATTAAGGAATTCAGTGTTCACCTTGATCGTTTCAGGTGGCTGCACTTGAAAGATGTTACGTTTGATTATAACCAAATTCTTGAAGAACACGAAGAGCTGCTTTCAGCTATTAAGAACAAGAAAACAGAAGAAGTAAAATATTTAGTGGTCAACCATATCCACTTTATGGTCCGTTCACAGACGAACATTGTTGAAAAATACCCTGAATTCTTTCTTGAAGAGACCGTTCAGGAAGCGATGAAGTCTGATGACGACATCATCATAAAATAAGAATGAAAATAGATTCACAAAGTCGTCATATTTTAAGCAAATAATATAATCCTGAAATTAGTCAATGAGAGCTTATCAATATAAGTTTTCAACTATTTTCAGGATTTTTTGACGTTATTTAGGGTAAATTAGGTGTAGTGTTGCGTAAACACATATGCTAATATACTAGTATACATGTTTCGGAAAACGTTTTATTGTATTGAGTCACTATTTTTTGACGTTTATGTAAGCATATACACTAATCCCAACAGAGAAGGAGTTTTAAGAATGGATGTAGTTCAAGATAGTAATAAGGCAATAGCAGAAGCAGAAGTGAAAACGGTAACTGGAAAACGAAACTTTAACAGGGCGAAAATCTGGCAAATTGGATTCTTTGCAACAAACAATACTGCAACGAATGCATATATGTTCTTGATGATGAACGTAGCATACTTTGCAACCGGTATCGTGGGTTTAGGAACCGTTCTTGTTTCTACTATTATCACGGCAAGTCGGATTTTTGACGGCATCACGGATCCTATCATCGGCATGTGGATTGACAAGACAAATGGCAAGTATGGTAAATTCAGACCCTTTATGGTAGGCGGATACCTCTTGATGACTGTAGTCATGCTATTGCTCTTCTTTACAAACCAGCTCGTACCTGAAGCAGTCAGAGTCCCTTACTTTATATTATTATACGCACTATACATCATAGGCTACACTTTCCAGACTGCGGTAACGAAATCAGGACAATCAGTTATAACCAATGATCCTGAACAGCGTCCGTTATTCTCCACATTCGATATCTCTATGTCGTCCGTCTTCTTTGCCAGCGCAGGAATATATTTATCAAATTATCTTGTGCCAAAATATGGAGGGTGGAACAGTGAAGCATTGTTTCATGAGTTTGCCTTAACATTTATGCTCTTGTCAGGCGTGCTGACTACCCTAGCTGTCATCGGAATATGGACAAAAGATCGTCCGGAATTCTTTGGTACAGGAGAAGTTAAAAAAATCAGGTTCAAAGACATGTGGCAAATCCTTAAAGGGAACCGACCGCTTCAGATGCTGGTTATAGCTGCATCGACTACGAAACTGGGTCAGCAAGTTGCGACTAACTCCATCGTTATGGTCATGCTTTTCGGTATCATTATCGGAGATTATAGCATGTTCGGTATTCTATCGGCTATCATGCTGATTCCTAACGTCATTATTGCTTTCTTTGGGACACGAATCGCCGGTAAATACGGTACAAAAAAAGGCTACATTCTTGCAACACGGATTGCGATCACTACCTTTTTAGGTATGTTCCTCTTGTTAGTATTAGGTGATCCAAGAGCTATCGCAATGGATAACTGGGGATTCATGACCATCGCCTTTGTTTTATTATATGTGATAGGTAACGGCGTTCGTGAACTTTCAGGTGGACTGGTTATCCCAATGATACCGGATGTGACAGATTATGAAACATACAAAACAGGCCGCTATGCCCCTGGTGTTATGGGAACGATTTTCTCATTCGTCGATAAAATGATTTCCTCATTTGCTCAGACAATCATCGGTTTTGCCCTGGCGTTCATCGGCTTTGAACAAATCTTCCCGGATGTAGACACACCTTTTACCGAGAACATTCTGTGGGTGACTATGTTCCTTTTTGTCGGGACACTGGTTTTCGCATGGGTCGCGTCTCTAATCGCCATGAATTTCTATGATTTGGATAAAGAGAAAATGCTTATCATTCAAAATGATCTTCAGGATAAAAAGGATGAAGTCTTAGCAAGTAAAAATAAATAATGATGTGACTTTGTTCTTGTCCAAAATAGTAAATTAATTGAAAAGCAGGCAATCACTCAATAAGCGAAGCTATGAACGGCTAAACTGAATTAAAGGCTGTGTTCTTCCTGAGAAAACGAGATGGTTTTATATACTATCTCGTTTTGTTCAATACATAATGAAAGCCTTATCATCCGGGCGGTTTAAAGTCAGATTTAATCACCAGAAAGTTACAGCGATATTTATTGTAGAGGAGAGTATACTAATGATAAAGAATATTACAATTCAAGATCAGACATACGAAAAGCTAAACGACATGATTATAAAAACAGATTTCTATCCGGGACAGAAACTATCCGAGTCTAGTCTTGTGAAAATTTTGGGAGTCGGTCGTACGCCCATCCGTGAATCACTTAAGCAATTGAAGAAACAGAACCTGCTCTTTACCTATCCCCAATCCGGAACATATGTCTCAAGGATAGACATCCAACAGGTTGAACATTCGAGATTTGTCAGGGCATGTATTGAAGAAGAAGTCATGGTTGAACTATCCGCCATACTTGATGAACGGTCCGAGAGAAGTCTGCTGGCAATACTTAAGGAACAAAAACTGGAGTTTAAAAGCGGCAATATTTCCAGGTACCATGACCTCGACAATGCGTTTCATCAGACATGTTATGAGCTAGTAGGCAAAGGGCAGGTATGGGACTGGATAAAAGAACTCAGTGTGCATTTGGACCGCTTCAGATGGCTGCACCTGAAGGATATTACTTTTGACTATAATCGTATTCTTGAGGAGCATGAGGAACTGCTTGCGGCAGTAAAGGCAAAAAATACAGAAAGAGTGAAGGCACTCGTTATAGACCACATTAACTTTATGGAAAAGGATCAGATAGAGATTATCGAAAACCATCCCGATTTTTTTCTGGCAGAAACGGTAAAGAAATGTAAAGGTGCGAAAGTCTCAAGATTCTGACCGAAACTGCCGGAGAAAAGTGATAGGTGCGTGAGATATGGCAACTCTTATTAAAGATAAGCGGCTAAATGAAAAGAGTGAAGAAGCTGAAACAGTCTGGAGAGTTAAAGGTAAAAGAAATTTCAAAGAATTTTGACAACGGTATAGATTTATAACAAGAAGCATGCTAGTATACTAGTATACATGTTAAAGAAACCGCTTTTATTTCTTTAACAGAGAAACGATAACGGTTTCATACGGCATTACTATATAGACAACTATGCACTAAAGGAGAGTAATAAAATGGCAATCGGACATAGAACCAATCAGGCAAAAGGAGAAGCAAGGGTACAGTCAACAGATAATAAGAAACGAAATTTCAACCGGGCGAAGGTCTGGCAAATTGGTTTCTTTGCTGCAAATAACACAGCGACGAACACATACATGTTCCTGATGATGAATGTAGCCTATTTTGCAACCGGTATCGTGGGCTTAGGTACAGTACTAGTTTCAACTATCATAACAGGAAGCCGTATGTTTGATGCATTCACGGATCCGGTTATCGGCTTATGGATTGATAAGACGAATGGGAAGTTCGGAAAGTTCCGGCCCTTCATAGTCGGTGGTTACCTGCTAATGACAGCGGTTATATTATTGATGTTCTTTACGAACCAGCGGGTACCTGAGATGATAAGACTTCCTTATTTCATCTTATTATATGCGCTATATATAATCGGTTATACCTTTCAGACAGCAGTGACCAAGTCAGGGCAGTCAGTTATTACAAGTGACCCTGAGCAGCGTCCACTCTTTTCAACATTTGATATTTCAATGACTTCCATTCTGTTTGCCGGTGTCGGCATTTATCTGTCAAACTATCTGGTTCCAAAATATGGCGGCTGGAATGTTGAAGCCTTATTTTATGAATTCGCCTTAACTTTCATCCTATTCTCAGGGGTACTAACCGCACTGGCAGTTATTGGTATTTGGACAAAAGACCGCCCGGAATTTTTCGGTACAGGTGAAGTGGTAAAAATTACCTTCAAAGACATGTGGCAGATTTTGAAAGGTAATCGTCCGCTTCAAATGCTGGTTGTTGCTGCATCGACTGATAAACTGGGTCAGCAGGTTGCGACGAACTCTATTGTTATGGTTATGTTGTTTGGAATCATCATTGGCGATTACGGTCTGTTCGGTATTCTGTCCGGCATCATGCTCATTCCTAATGTCATTATTGCGATTTTCGGTACGCGTATTGCTTCCAAGTTAGGGACTAAAAAAGGTTACATTATTGCTACATGGGCTGCCATGATTTCCTTTACCGGAATGTTCCTTCTGCTCGTCTTAGGGGATCCGACAACGATTGCCATGAACAACTGGGGCTTCATGACCCTGTCTTTCGTTACATTATATGTCATAGGTAACGGTGTCCGCACATTGTCAGGGGGACTCGTCATTCCAATGATTCCTGATGTAACAGACTACGAAACATATAAAACAGGGCGATATGCTCCCGGCGTTATGGGAACGATTTTCTCTTTTGTCGATAAAATGATTTCATCTTTTGCACAGACGATTATTGGCTTTACACTGGCGTTCATCGGCTTTGAACAGATTTTCCCGGATGTGGATACACCGTATTCAGAAAATATCTTGTGGGTAACCATGTTCTTATATGTCGGGGTACTGATGTTTGCCTGGATAGCCTCTTTAGTGGCTATGAAATTTTACGATCTGGATAAAGAAAAGATGCTGACCATCCAAAATGATCTTCAGGATAAGAAGGATGAAGTTCTCGCTCAGCAGAAGAAATAACTAGAGATAAGGGGACTGGATTAACAGGAGGATAAATGCAGTAACTGTGGAAATAGTTAAATAAATAGACAAAGTTTTTAATTAATCGAGTTTTATCTTAAAATAGAGTTGTATGTGAAGGGGTTTCATGCTAGTATACTAGTATATTAGTTTTATAAAAATGTTGAGGTGAACAGTGTGAAAAATAGAGTAGAAGATTTTAAGAGACAACATGATTATCTTGTGTGTGTGGATAGTGACGGCTGTGCGATTGATACTATGGACATTAAGCATTTTCATTGTTTTGGACCGAGAGCTGTAGATGTTTTTGGAGTAAAGACAATCAAAGAAGACTTCCTGACAATCTGGAATGACATTAATCTGTTTTCCATGACACGTGGCATCAACCGCTTCAAGGGCCTTGTGTTATCTTTTGAAGTTGCACACGAAAAAGGGTTTGAAGTGCCTCTATTACATCGCGTGAAACAATGGACGGAAGAAACAGACGAACTGTCCAACCGTTCACTTCAGAACGAAATTGACAAGACAGATGACGAAGAACTGAAACTTGCTCTAGAGTGGAGCAACAAAGTAAACAAATGTATAGAAGGCTTATCCGGTCAGGACCGTCCTTTTGACGGGGTGAAAGAAGGCTTGGCTGAAATCAGTAAAGTTGCTGATATCGCCATCGTTTCATCCGCAAACAGTGAAGCAGTATTAAGTGAATGGACAAAACACGATTTGGCACCTTTCGTTGAAGTGATGCTGGGACAAGAGGCTGGGTCTAAGGCCTACTGCATCAGTCAGTTGAAAAAGTATTATGAGTCAACAGACCAGATTGTCATGGTTGGTGATGCTCCCGGAGATTTGGATGCAGCTGAACAGAATGGGGTTCATTACTATCCGATTGTAGTCGGTAAAGAGACCGAGTCCTGGGAACGGTTGAAAACAGATGCTAAAGAACGATTGTTGGCCGGCTCATTTGATCAGGATTATCAGACTATGCTTATAGAAGAATTTAAATCGGCACTAAGCTGAAAAGTGGAGGAATGGATAATGAGAACGATTAGTCCAATTAACGAAAGCTGGAACTTTACAAAGGAAAAAGTTAATCCTCAAAATGTTAACCTGACTGACACATGGAGTAAAGCCACACTGCCTCATACGTGGAATGCAGTTGATGGGGCGAATGGCTTTGATTTTTACAGAGGGGCCTGCTGGTACAAAAAAGACCTTTACTTGCCTGTGGAGAAAAGTGACCAGGACGTTTACATTGAGTTCGAAGGAGCAAATAGTGTAGCGAACGTCTATATAAATGGTCATCACTTAGGTGAACACAGAGGCGGCTATTCAACTTTCCGATTCAACCTGACCGAGTACTTTGAGTTTGGTGAAACGAATACCCTGCTGGTGGAAGTCGATAATTCACCATTCGAAGACGTGTATCCTTTAATGGCAGACTTTACTTTTTATGGCGGGCTTTACCGTAAAGTCAACTTGCTTACTGTTAATCCCATTCATATTGATCTGATGGATTACGGTTCTCAAGGTGTTTATATTAAACAAAAAGACGTGAAAGATGCTTCAGCCTCTTTTGAAGTCGAAACGAAACTGGCGAACACAAAAGAAGACGCTCATAAAGTCCGTTTGTGGATAGATATAGTGGATGAAGAAGGGATGATTATTTCATCCAGAGCAAAAGAATGTGTTCTTGAGCCTAATAGTCAGGCAGCTGTATCCCTGCCTTTCAAAATAGACAAGCCGAACTTATGGAACGGGATAGAAAATCCATACCATTACACGGCTAAGGTCAGTGTACAGAAATTCAACGATACGATTGATGAACTGTCTATTCCCTTCGGACTGCGTTACTTTCATGTGGATGCGCAGAAAGGTTTTTTCCTGAACGGCAAGCGCGTACAGCTGAATGGTGTATCCCGCCATCAGGATAGGAAAGATATGGGCTGGGCCATTACTGAAGCGGAACATAAAGAAGACATGGAACTGATTAAGGAAGTCGGCGCGACATCCATCCGTTTAGCTCATTACCAGCACGACCAGTATTTCTATGATTTATGTGACCAAGAAGGCATGGTTGTCTGGGCAGAGATTCCATTTATTTCACGGATGTCCAAAACAGACTTGGATGGAACGAATGCTGTCAGCCAGATGACTGAGTTGAT
This sequence comes from Alkalibacterium psychrotolerans, assembly GCF_054784355.1. Lineage (NCBI taxonomy): Bacteria > Bacillati > Bacillota > Bacilli > Lactobacillales > Carnobacteriaceae > Alkalibacterium > Alkalibacterium psychrotolerans. The sequence goes on from NZ_BAAGPH010000034.1 coordinate 117,221, forward strand.
CAGACAAAATTACAATCACCCCTCCATCCTGTTCTGGGGCGTACAGAACGAAATTCAGATTGGCGGGGAACGACAGGAAGTCAGAGACCTTGTCAAAGAGTTGAATGCGCTAACTAAAAAAGAAGACCCAAGTCGATTGACAACACAGGCTAACGTGATGTTTGTTGATGATGAAGATGAATTCAACTACATGACTGATATTGTGGGCTACAATAAATATTACGGCTGGTACATGGGTCAATCCGAAGATTTCGGCCCGTGGATGGATACCTTCCATGAGAAAAACCCCGACACACCGCTGAGTATCTCGGAATATGGCGCTGAGGGAATCATTGAGTATCATACAGATGATCCGAAAGTTAAAGATTATACGGAAGAGTACCATGCCCTTTACCATGAAAAAGTATGGAAGCAATTCTCACAGAGACCTTACTTATGGGCAACTTATGTCTGGAATATGTTTGACTTCGGCGCGAATATTCGTGATGAAGGTGGTGTGAAGGGTCGTAACAATAAAGGCCTGATTACTTATGACCGTAAGATAAGAAAAGATGCTTTTTACATGTATAAGGCGAGCTGGTCAATGGAACCCTTCGTTCATATCACTGGAAAGCGCTACGTCGAGCGAGCTGGCGAACAGACGACGATTAAAGTGTATACAAACTGCCAGTCTGTCACTTTGATAGTGAATGGAGAAAAAGTGGGGTCTAAAGAAATCGACTACAATCTTGTGGTGTTCGGTTCAGTAGACCTGACAGATAATGAAAACTTTATTCAGGTTATTGGAGATGATCAGTATACTGACCAGGCTGTATTCGAAAAATCAGCTGAGTTAAAGGATTACTACCAGGTACCAGATTCCGGAGAAGGCGGGCTGGTTTCCAACTGGTTTGACATGCCGGATTCAGAAGACGACAGCGACTCGGATGATGAAGACGTCGTTATTACCGATGATGTGTATTCTACACGGGATAAAATTGCTGACCTGATGGCTAATGAAGAAACGAAAGCTGTTCTGACAGCTATCTTCGGGGATATGGAAGAGTCACCCATGTATGAAATGATGTCCGGAATGAGTCTGGATATGCTGGCATCCATGGACGAGGAAACCTTGACTCCTCAAGTGCTTAAGAAAATCAACAGAAAACTGACAAAACTACCTAAAGGAAGAGGGAACTAATCTTATGACTTTTATACATGATGATTTCATGTTGCAAAACGATACCGCGAAACACCTCTATCACGATTATGCGAAGGACTTGCCGATTTTCGACTATCACTGTCACTTGGATCCGCAACAGATTGCTGAAGACCACCAGTTTGAAAATGTAACTGAGCTTTGGCTTGCCGGTGATCATTATAAATGGCGTGCCATGCGCGCAAACGGCATTTCCGAAGACAAAGTGACCGGTAGTGCCTCTCCAGAAGGAAAGTTTGAAGCCTGGGCAAACACCGCGCATACAGCGGTTGGTAACCCATTGTTCCACTGGACTCAGCTGGAACTGAAACAGTATTTCGGTATTGAAGACCTGCTGTCCGGTGAGAACTGGAAAGATATTTACGATAAAGCAAATGCCAAGCTTCAGGATGAGGGCTTGACTGCCAAGAAACTTGTGACCAATTCTAACGTCACGTTTATCGGTACAACGGATAATCCGACTGACTCACTTGAGTACCACGAGCAAATACGAGCAGATGACTCCTTCGACGTAACAGTTGCGCCATCATTCCGTCCAGACGAAGCTTTTGCAATCGGGGAAGAGAAATTCACGACTTTCCTGAGCAAGCTGAAAGATGCTACTGGGAAATCAGCAGACAGTTATTCAGATTTGGTTCAGTTGCTGGAAGAACGTGTCGACTACTTTGACGAACGTGGTGCACTGATTTCTGATCACGGACTGACAGAACTGGCTTATGCAAAAGCAAGCGATGAGGAAATCAATGCTATCTACAACAAGGCCCTTTCAAATGAAGAGATATCCACTCATGAAAAAGCGCAGTATCTGACACGTCTCTTAACAGATTTGTCTGCCATGTATGCTGAACGCGGCTGGATTATGCAGATCCACTTTGGTGCAATTCGTAACAACAATGACCAGGCCTTCAAAGCAATTGGAGCGGATGCGGGCTTTGATTCCATCAATGACCAGTCCGGCGTGGCCTATGCCTTGAACAATCTTTTGAACAGTATGAATAACACCGGTAAGCTGCCTAAAACAATCGTCTACAACTTGAATCCAGAGTACAACCATATTGTTGCCAGCTCTGTCGCCAACTTTCAGCCTAACGAAGAAGGAATCAAAGGGAAAGTTCAATTTGGTGCCGGCTGGTGGTTCAATGATACTGAACAGGGCATGCTCCGTCAGATGGAAACTCTGGCAGACCATGGCTTGCTGATGCATTTTGTCGGCATGCTGACTGATTCACGCAGCTTTGTTTCTTATCCACGTCACGACTATTTCCGCCGTATTTTATGTAATTTCGTCGGTGAACAAGTCGAAGCGGGTAAATTCCCGAATGAGGAAAGTCTGCTCAAAAACCTGATTGAAAATGTATCTTATAAAAACGCAATCCACTACTTTAAAAAATAAAAAAGAGTGAAGACCACTAGGAGGAAAAGAATTATGAAAATGACATTTCGCTGGTACGGAGAAAGTGATCCGGTATCGTTAGACTATATTCGTCAAATTCCAAACATGAAGGGAATTGTTTCAGCCGTTTATGATATTCCAGTTGGTGAAGTATGGCCGCTAGAAAATATCAGAAAGCTGAAAAAAGCGGTGGAAGATAAAGGACTTGAACTGTCCGTTATCGAGAGTGTGCCAGTTCACGAAGACATCAAACTGGGTAAACCGAGCCGTGACCAATACATTGAAAACTACAAGCAGACCCTTCGCAACCTGGGTGAGGAAGGCATTCCCGTGGTCTGCTACAACTTCATGCCAATTTTTGACTGGACCCGTTCCGACTTGAACTATGAACTGGAAGACGGTTCTCATGCTCTGATTTTTGATGAAGAAGAAGTCAACAAAATGGATCCACGCACGCTTTCTTTACCGGGATGGGATGAAAGTTATACAGCTGAAGAGATGAACCAGCTGATGGATGAATACAAAGAGGTAGATAAAGAGAAGTTGTGGGAAAACCTGGAGTACTTCATCAAGGCAATCATGCCAGTCGCTGAAGAAGTAGATGTCAAAATGGCTATTCACCCGGATGATCCTCCTTACAGTATTTTCGGCCTGCCGCGAATCATCACAGATGGCGATGCGCTAAACCGTTTCATCAAGCTCTATGATTCCAAGCATAATGGTGTCACTTTATGTGTCGGTTCATATGCATCGGATCCGAAAAATGATGCTGTAGCTATTTTGAAAGACATGCTTGAAAAAGACCGCGTCAACTTCATGCATGCCCGTAACATTAAACTGACAGGTGAAGGTAAATCCTTTGAAGAGTCCGCTCACCTGTCAGAAATGGGATCCATCGATATGTACGAAGTCGTTAAAGCGCTGCACGACCATGGTTTTGAAGGGGCAATCCGTCCTGACCACGGACGCATGATCTGGGGCGAAACAGGCAAGCCGGGGTACGGTCTCTATGACCGCGCACTTGGTGCAACCTACCTGAATGGTCTGTATGAAGCTGTAAAAAAAGCAAGCAAATAAGGCACTGATAAAATAGGAGGAAAAAACATGACAAATCCACACGTACATGATTTCACTGGGAAAGTAGTTGTTTTAACAGGGGCAGGCGGCGTACTCGTTTCCTCATTTGCAAAAGAGTATTCCAAAGCAGGCGCAAAAGTTGCGCTTCTGGACTTGAATGAAGATGCTGCACAGGGCTTTGCAGACGAAATCAATGAAGCAGGCGGAACAGCACGCGCCTACAAGTGTAACGTTCTTGAAAAAGAAAGCATTCAGGCTGCTCACGATGCCATCGTAAATGACCTGGGAGAAGTGGACATTTTAGTAAATGGTGCCGGCGGAAACAATCCCCGTGCAACGACTGATAATGAATTCCACGAAACGGAAGGTCTTGAAGACATGAAGACATTCTTCGACCTGGACCAGGACGGTATTTCCTTTGTGTTCAACTTGAACTTTTTAGGAACCCTTCTGCCGACACAAGTATTTGCTAAAGGCATGGTAGGTCGAGAAGGCGCAAGCATCTTGAATATCTCAAGCATGAACGGCTTCACTCCTTTAACTAAAATACCGGCTTATTCAGGAGCGAAAGCAGCAATTTCCAACTTCACAGAATGGCTCGCTGTACACTTCTCACATGTTGGGATTCGTGTCAATGCCATTGCACCTGGTTTCCTTGTCAGTAACCAGAACCGTGCACTTCTTTTCAATGAAGACGGCGAACCAACGCCACGTGCCAATAAAATTTTAAACAACACACCTATGGGACGATTCGGCGAAGCGGATGAACTGATTGGCGGACTGCTATTCCTAACCGATTCAAGAGCATCAAGCTTTGTTAATGGAGTGGTTCTTCCCATTGATGGTGGCTTCAATGCCTACTCCGGTGTGTAATAACCACTACAAATAAATCAGTCCTCGTCTAATGTATCATCTTTCTTCTTCATATCGTTTAAGACAGGTGGATGAAGTGAGGCAACTTTCTGAAAAGAGGGTTGCCTTATTTTTTCAAATAGAATACCTTTATCTTATAGTCATTTTTTGTCTACTTGGAGGAAAAGAATGAACCAAAATTATTTGAATTTACTCAAAGAAAAATATCCGACACCTGAAGCAGTCTATACTGAACTAATTAATTTAGAAGCTATTCAGAATCTACCAAAGGGAACGGAACTTTATATCTCTGATGTTCACGGATCTTCAGAAGCGTTCGATCATATATTGCGTACCGGAGCAGGTAATGTAAAGGAAAAAATCGAGAACCTGTATGGCGACGTGTGGACTGAAAAAGAAAAGAACCGGTTTAATCTGCTTGTCAGTTACCCGCAATATGCTTTGAACCACCCGGACTATATGCATTTGAAAAATAGAGAATGGTATAGTGAAACGATTACTCATCTGATTGAGTTTGTCGGTTTCTGTGCTGTTAAATATACCCGCTCAAAGCTGAGAAAAGCTCTGCCTGAAGAGTACACGTATATCATCGAAGAATTATTGTATACAGATTTAAAACAACGGGAAAAGGATTTGTATTATAAAAATATCTTGAATCGACTGATTGATTTGAATCAGGCTGAACGGTTTATCATTGAGTTATGTGAAGTGAGTCAGCGTCTGATTATAGACCACCTCCATCTAGTAGGGGATATATTTGACCGTTCAAGCGGAGAAAACCTTGTAATGGACAGACTGATGTCACACCACTCTGTGGATGTTCAATGGGGGAACCATGATTTATTGTGGATGGGAGCACGATTCGGATCAAAAGCGAACCTTATCACCCTTCTGCGAATCGCTGCACGGTACGGCTATCTGTTCGAACTGGAGCAGGCATATGGGTTAAATTTACGCCCCTTATTTTTATATGCTGAAGAACATTATGAAGCGAATGATGCCTTTAGACCGAAAAGCACGAAGATATCAAACTTACTGAAAGAAGAAAGCGAGGAACTTCTGACAAAAGCTCATCATGCTCTGGCTGTCATCCAGTTCAAGCTTGAAGAACAGATAATCAGAAGACGTCCGGACTTCAATATGTCCAAGAGGCTGTTACTGGCTACTGTAAATCCAAATGACCATACTGTAGAAATAGAAGGGGAACGTTATCCTTTGAAGGATTTTCCCTATGGTCAGCTCAATAAAGAAGACCCTGCTAAGTTATCGGCAGAAGAAGAACATATTGTCAGTACTTTGCTGGATAGCTTCCAGAGGTCGGAAAAGATAATAGACTATACTAAGTTCCTGCTGAAAAAAGGGAGTATGTATCTTATTTATAATGATCATTTGCTTTTTCACGGCTGTCTGCCACTGGATGAAGAGGGAAATTTCCAGTCCTTTGAAATCGAAGGCAAAGAGGTAGCAGGAAAGGAACTTCTGGATACATTTGATGCGTATGTAAGAAAAGCATCCAAACTTCCCGATACTAGTGATGATTACCCGACAGACTTACTCTGGTATGCCTGGGCAGGTGATCGATCGCCATTGTTCGGCAGAAACAAAATGACTACCTTTGAACGGTATTATATTAATGATGAAGCTACCCATAAGGAAAAACGTAATCCATATTTCTATTTAAGAGAAGAAAACCGTGTAGTCGACGCCATTCTACATGCGTTCAATCTTGATAATGGAGAATCTAAAATAGTTAATGGACATACACCTATTAAAGTTCGAAGAGGTGAAAGTCCAGTTAAAGCAAACGGGCGTCTAGTCGTTATCGATGGAGGCATGAATGAGGCATACCAGAAAGCGACGGGTATTGCAGGTTATTCTTTAACTAATAATTCGTATGGGTTTCAAATAGTGACACATCAGCCTTTCAATTCTGTAAGGAAGCTGTTTGAAAATGGAAAAGACGAAACGTCTCTCAAGCATATAATTGATGGAAAGCTTAAACGCAAGCTTATAAAAGATACAACCATTGGACAGTCTATTCAGATGCAGATTAACTTGCTTTTGGAAGTAGTCGAGCATATCCATCTCCATGAATCAAAAACCGAATAAAGTTAATCTGGCCTAAATTTAACACGTTAATTGATATTGAGCTTTAAGAAAGAAAGCGTTATACTAATATATGAGATGTTAAACAGGAGGACATTATGACTAAAAAACACAATATTTTATCCCAGTTAAAAGAGAATTATCTATTTGCGGTAATCCGCGGACAGTCTGCCGAAGAAGCAACTGAAATTTCTGGGGCTGTTTACGAAGGTGGCATAAAAAATATAGAAGTGACGTTCACGACTCCTCAGGCGGATGAGTCCATCAAGGCACTGGCTAAAACATATGCCGATACGGATATGGTCGTAGGAGCAGGAACAGTTATGGACGCCATTACGGCACGCATCGCCATTATTGCCGGAGCTGAGTTCATTGTCAGTCCGAATTTAGTACCGGAAATTGCGACAGTCTGCAATACCTATGGCGTACCCTATTTGCCAGGGTGTGGAACAGTTACGGAAGTAGCCAGTGCGATGGCTTTAGGTGTGGATGTTGTCAAAGTATTCCCTGGCGGAATTTTAGGCCCGGCATTCATCAAGAATGTTCATGGTCCCATTCCACACGTGGAAATGATGCCGTCTGGCGGTGTCAGCCTAGATAATATGGATAAGTGGATGGATAATGGTGCCTGGGCAGTAGGCATCGGAAGTGCCCTTACAAAAGATTTGAAAACAGAAGGGTACAGGAGTGTCAAGAAACAGGCAAAAGCATTTGTAGACAAATATGACAGTTTAAAATAGGATGTGCAAAATGGCTAAAGTTGTATTAATTGGGGAAGCAATGGGCTTGTTTCGAGCTCAGGAATATGGGGAAGTCAAAGATGTCTACCGCTTTAACCGGTCAGTCGCCGGTGCGGAAGTCAATGTCGGTATCGGTTTGTCCCGACTGGAACACGAAGTGACATATGTGACGAAACTCGGCCAGGACCCTATCGGTGAACACATCGTTGATTTTCTGAAGAGGGAAAAAATGAATACGGACCATGTCCTGTTTTCTGACAAATATGAAACAGGCCTGATGCTGAAGAATAAAGTGAGCCAGGGGGATCCGGTTACTGCCTATTACCGCCGCTGCAGCGCCTTTACGACCTTGTCAGTTGAAGATATTCAGTCCATTGATGTCGCTTCTGCGGATCTCCTGCATATAACAGGCATTCCGCCTGCGGTCAGTGTCGAAGTCCGGGAAGCAATCTTTTACTTGATGAAAAAAGCAAAAGAAGCTGGAACCTTCATTACTTTTGATCCGAACTTGAGACCCGCAATCTGGGAGTCTGAAGAAACAATGATATCTGTACTCAATGACCTGGCGAGTTACGCAGATGTTGTGCTGCCGGGAGTAGCGGAAGGAAAAGTTCTAGTAGGATCAGAGAACATTGAAGACATTGCTCAATTCTATCTGTCCAGAGGAGCGCAGGCTGTCATCATTAAAAGCGGTGCGCACGGTGCCTATGTCGCTTCGAAAGACAAGGAAACTGTCAACGTCAAAGGCTTTAAAGTGGATAAAATCGTGGATACAGTGGGGGCCGGGGATGGTTTTGCTGTAGGTATCATTCATGGCTTTTTATCCGGTCGAACCTGGGAAGAAGCAGCCGTCTTTGCCAACGCAATCGGATCGCTGCAGGTTCAGCATGCAGGAGATAATGAAGGCCTGCCAAGTGTCAGCAGACTGGAAAGCTATATAGCTAATCAAAAGTAAATAAACAGAAAAAACGACTTCTGAATAAGGGAGTCGTTTTTTTGTGTCTAGAATACAATAGGGGGCAGTGGGTTCTAGAAAGAATAACCATTCAAGAGGAAGGGAGCGTATATAATTCCACAGGAATCTATGTATATTAATATATCAAAACAAGTAATAATTAGAGAAATAAGTAGAAAAGAGCTCTATATTTCGATGGGATCATAGATAAAAGCAATCTAATGTGAATTTATTCACGAAAATGCCACAAAATGTTCACATATAACTGCTGTGCATAAAAGAATAAGTGTAACTTTATAACCTTTATAGAAATATTAATTGATAATTTAGAAATAAAATTTCAAATGTAAAGGTTTTCGAAAAGTGTAGACAGTATTAAACGCATATGCTAATATACTAGTATACAAACAAGAAAGCGCTTTTACATTTCTTGTTGTATGACTATTCGGGTAAAAAAACAAAAAAGGAGTGTTAATGATGGATGTAACACAAAAGGAAGTTAAGGCAAAAGCAGTAGCGAAAGTTTTATCGAAAGCAGATAACCCCAAGAATTTTAATCGAGCCAAAGTCTGGCAGATGGGATTCTTTGCAGCGAATAATACAGCAACGAATGCCTTTATGTTTCTGATGATGAACGTCGCTTACTTTGCGACTGGTGTTGTGGGATTGGGAACTGTTCTGGTTTCTACGTTGATTACAGGAAGTCGTATATTTGATGGAATTACAGATCCGATTATCGGTTTATGGATTGACAAGACAGATGGGAAATACGGTAAGTTCAGACCATTCATGCTGGGTGGCTACCTGACAATGACCGCCGTTGTTCTGCTATTATTTTTTACCAACCATCTGGTTCCTGAACCGATGCGTTTACCGTACTTTATTGTGTTGTATGTCATTTATATCATTGGCTATACATTCCAGACTGCTGTAACAAAATCAGGGCAATCTGTTTTAACTAATGACCCTGAGCAGCGTCCACTATTCTCAACTTTTGATATTTCAATGACCGCTCTTTTCTTTGCAGGTGCAGCGATGTACTTGTCCAACTATTTGGTACCAAAGTACGGAACCTTCAACAATGCAGCGCTCTTTGCAGAATTTACATTAACGATTATTGCTATATCCGGTGTGCTGACAACACTGGCGATTATCGGCATCTGGGAAAAAGACCGTACAGAATTCTTTGGAACAGGTAAATCAGTAAAAATTGGCTTTAAAGATATGTGGGAAATCATTAAAGGAAACCGTCCGCTTCAGATGCTGATTGTTGCTGCATCCACTGATAAATTGGGTCAGACAATTGCAAGCAACTCCATTGTTATGGTTATGCTTTTCGGTATTGTTATTGGAGACTACGGACTCTTTGGTGTTATTTCAGGCATCATGCTCATTCCCAATATTCTAATCGCTATTTTCGGCACACGCTTAGCTGGAAAATTCGGAACCAAAAAAGGGTATGTTGGCGCGACTTGGCTGTCAATGATTACTTATACCGGAATGTTCCTGCTCATAGTATTGGGTGATCCAACTCAGATTTCAATGAATAACTTAGGCTTCATGACACTAGCATTCTTATCACTATATGTAGTAGGTAATGGAGTCAGAGTATTGTCCGGTGGGTTGGTTATCCCAATGATTCCAGATGTCACTGACTATGAAACATACAGAACCGGGCGCTATGCACCAGGTGTGATGGGAACCATCTTTTCATTTGTGGATAAAATGATTTCGTCTTTCGGTCAGACCATTATCGGTTTCACATTAGCTTTTATCGGATTTGAAACCGTATTCCCGGACGTAAGCACACCATACAGCAGCAACATTTTATGGGTAACCATGTTCCTGTTCGTCGGCATGCTGATGTTTGCCTGGATTGCTTCACTTGTTGCCATGAAGTTCTATGATCTTGACAAGGAAAAAATGGTAGAAGTTCAAGCGGCAATCGAGGAAAGAAGACAAGCAGTTCAAGCTGAAAAGTAAGCAGACTACCTTGCACTAATAATTTAATCAGTAAAGCTGGGCCGTTAAAAAATGGCTCAGCTTTTTCTATTACAGGGATTTGAGCAGGCTAGAGAGAATCTGACATAATAAAGAAGCTTTGCAGCAACTTTCTAAGGGATTTGAAAGAGCCAGCGCAATGTGTTTTAAAAACTATTTTAAAATTGTTATGAGTTTAATTTATCGGATACTCCAGCCAGTGGTTAGCGCTTTCGAAAGCAAGGCTAGCTTGACATAGGGCTTTGTGAATGGTATAACTTATATGATAGTGATAATCATTCTCAATTAATAAAAGAGGGGTTAAATGAATACAGAGAACCTGACAGATTGTACAATTATCGGTGGTGGACCAGCAGGCTTATATGCGGCGTTTTATGCGGGCATGCGTGACTTGTCTGTTCGGATAATCGAAGTCAAAGAGAAACTTGGTGGAAAATTGCATTTCTATCCCGAAAAAAGAATTTGGGATATTGGCGGGATGCCACCGACCTTAGGTGAAGACGTGATGCGCCAGTTAACTGAACAGGGCCAGACTTTTCGACCGGAAATTAATTTGAACAAAAAGGTTACCGACATAAAGAAAATAAATGATTACTTATTCAAAGTCATCAGTCTGACCGGCGAAGAATTCTACAGCCGATCAGTCATTATAGCAACGGGTGGCGGGATTGTTTCACCAAAGAAACTGACAGCTAACCGAGGACGAGTATTTAATCAGCAAAATGTTCATTACACCATTAGTCGCCTGAGTATGTTTAAAGACAGAAAAGTAGTGATTGTCGGCGGGGGAAACTCGGCTATTGACTGGGCAAATGAGCTGATAGACTATGCCGGGGAGCTTCACCTGATACACAGAAGTGATACGTTTCGTGCGCATGAATCGCAGCTCCGCCAGTTAAAAGAATCGAGTGTACATATACATTCCTATACTTCGATTGAAGACATGCAGTTGAGTGAGGGTTCAGAAAGGGTTCAGGGTATAGCTGTCAAAAACAGCCAGACAAATCAGATGTATACCATTGACTGTGATGATTTGATTGTCAATATTGGCTTTGATGCAGAACCGAATTTTCACCAGGCAAAAGAAACAAAGCTTCTATTAAAAGACGATTACTATATTCAGGGCAACAGTCAGACGCAAACCTCAGTTGAGGGGATGTATGCTGTTGGAGATATTGTTGACTATGAGGGCAAAGTCAGACTGATAGCCGGCGCGTTTAATGACGCAGTCAATGCGGTTAATCAGGTAAAAAGCTATCTGAATCCTGAGGCAGCCTTGCCGACAGTCATGTCGTCCTTTCATAAAGAACTGCAGAGCAGAGAACACGACTTGGATTCAGACTAATCAGAGAAAAGAGTATGGATATGGAGCAGATACGAAAAAATCAGTTAACTAAAAAGGAGACTCAGAAACGACTGCTCAAACGATTGAGTGCTCCGCACCCGACTGCTTTAATTCTTATCCTAAGCATAGCTGTACTGATAATAGTGATGCTACTGTCTTTATCAATCGGTGCGGCTTCAATCAGCTGGGAAACGGTTGCTGATTCCTTTCTTTCATTTGATGAAACCAATACTAGTCATTTGATTCTAAGAGACTTGCGTGTGCCGCGCGTTTTGGCTGCGGCTCTCGTTGGGGCATTCCTGGCAGTATCTGGTGTAATTATGCAGGCATTGACGTTGAACCCGTTGGCATCCCCTTCAATAATGGGAGTGACGTCCGGATCAGCCTTTATGATGGCTCTCGCTTTTGCATTCTATCCTCAGTCTAATTATTTTCAGCTGATTGTCTGGTCCTTTGCAGGAGCAGCCTTGGGAGCAGGTATGGTGTTTCTGATAGGGTCTTTCAGTAAAAGAGGTCTGACACCGGTTAAACTGGCACTGGCTGGAGCAGCTGTCAGTGCCTTGCTTCAGTCCTTGTCGACCATTATTGCTCTTCATTTCAATGTGGCCAGAGATATAACCTTTTGGTACGCAGGCGGAGTGGCAGGTGTGCGAATGGAAACGGTGCGTATAGCCGGTTTACTTGCTGCCGGTGCATTAATTGCTGCTTTCATGCTCTCCCGATCTCTGACAATTATGGGACTGGGTGAAGAGATGGCTCGGGGCTTGGGCGTTAAAATTGGACGACTTAAACTCTTATCCACTCTGATTGTGCTCCTGCTTACCGGGGCAGCCGTATCAATTGCCGGCACAGTCGGCTTTATCGGACTGGTTATTCCGCATATTTCTAAAAAAGTGATGGGGATGGATTACCGCTGGGTCCTGCCAAGCTCAGCCGTTTTTGGAGCGCTGCTTCTAGTGATAGCCGATATTGCGGCGCGTACTATAAATATTCCTTACGAGACACCAGTTGGAGCATTGACCGCTCTTATAGGTGTGCCGTTCTTCCTCTTTTTGGCACGTAAAGAAGGGAGAGGGTGAGAGATGCATAAGCAACAGACAAAAATCGAATACTCCCCTTATCAGGACAAAGCTTACAAAAGAACAGTCTACTTGCTTTTGTTTCTGCTGGTGCTGATTGTCTTATCTGTATTAGTCAGTCTAGGATCCGGGCACCTGACATTAACCCTGCCAGATATCATTCGAACGGTCAGGGGAGAGGGAATAGATGCACACAGACTTCTGCTGTACCAGTTCAGATTGCCGCGAACGGTTCTCGCACTACTGGTTGGTGCCGGAATGGCAAGCGCCGGAGCCGTCTTTCAAGGCGTTACAGAAAATGGTTTGGCCGATCCTGGCATAATAGGTATTCATTCCGGTTCAGGGTTTTTTGTTGTTCTGTTTCTTTACCTGACGTCTCTTAATGACACTGCTGTACCTGTCTGGGCGGATAGAGGGCTACCGTTCATTGCTTTTTTAGGTGGACTGACTGCAGCTGCCATGATTTATTTGCTAGCCTGGAAGAAAGGGGTCACCCCAGTCCGGCTGGTTCTAGTTGGTATTGGTATTAACTCGGGTTTTGCTGCCGCTTTGATGCTGGTGCAACTGCGCATGAGCGAAAGTGACTTTAACCGTGCGATAACCTGGCTGTCCGGCTCCATATGGAATGCGTCGTGGCCAACAGTTCTGAGGCTGCTTCCCTGGTTCCTTATCTTTTTCCCGCTGGCTCTTTATAAAGCTAGAGTACTGTCCATCATGCAGCTTGGAGAAGAAATGGCGGTCGGGTTAGGCAGTTCGATTCAAAAAGAAAGACTGATATTGCTTGTCTTGGGAGTGGCGCTGGCCGCATCCAGTGTGGCAGCCGCCGGGGGCATTGCTTTTGTCGGACTGGTCGCTCCGCATCTGGCACGCAGACTAGTTGGAGGTAAATTTCAGCGGCTGATACCCGTATCCGCCTGCATCGGTGCACTGCTGATTAGTTTATCAGACAGCATTGCTAGAAGTGTACTTGCCCCTTCGGAAATTCCCGTAGGACTTATTGTCGCCGTTATCGGCGCACCTTACTTTATTTACTTACTGATTACAATTAAAGAATAATGGAGGAACAAGAATGAAAAAAATGATGATTGGTGCCCTGACGCTGTCTTTAACGTTAGCGGCTTGTACAACTGAAACTGACGAACAGGAAAATGGGACGTTGACAGAAGAAGAAACAGTTGAAACAGAAGAAGGGCCGCGCGTCATGACTGACGGAGCAGGGAATGAAGTTGAGATCCCAGAGAATCCTGATGCGATTATTGCGTCTTATCTTGAAGACTACCTGGTTGCTCTGGATGTCACACCTGCTGCTCAGTGGTCTATTGGAGACGGAGAAGGGGTCCAGTTTTATCTGCAGGATGAGTTAGGTGACGTGCCGACTATTCCTTATGATTTGCCTTATGAGTCGGTTCTTGAATATGAGCCGGATCTAATTATCATCCGTGATCAAGTCGAACAGGATATGCTTGAACAATATCAGCAGATTGCGCCTACCTATGTTATGAACGCCAGTCCAGCAGACTGGAGAGAATCGCTTTTGGAATTAGGAGCTATACTGGATAAGGAAGATGAAGCGAATGAAGTCATGGATTCTTACGATGCACGTGCCGAAGAGACTGCAGAAATGGTATCTGAGGTAGCTGATGGAGAAACAGCTGCAGCTATCTGGATGATTGACACGACGCTCTTTGTTGTTCACCCAGAACGTTCGAGTGGAGCAGTCTTGTATGGAGACGCCGGTTTTGAACTGCCGGCTGTACTGAATGACTTATCTGATGAAGCCGATTGGGCATCCATCTCACTGGAAGAACTGGCTGAAATGGATGTAGATCACTTGTTTCTGATTTCGGATGACGAGGAACCGGCACTGACTGAGGAGCGTTTGTGGCAGAACATTCCTGCTGTGGAGAACAACAACGTTTATACCTTTGACTCCCAGTCAGCCTGGTTGTACTATGGTCCAATAGCCAATGAACAGGTTCTTGGGTTTATTGAAGACAGTCTCGAAACAGCCGATTAATCCGGCTTGAATTTTTGAAATGAAGGAGGGAAGTACAGTGTCGCGTATCGTAACTGATGACCTTAAAGTAGGGTATGGAAAAGAACTGATTGTTGACGGGTTGAATCTGACGATACCGGATTCCAAAATCACCTGCATTATCGGGCCGAATGGGTGTGGCAAGTCAACGATTCTTAAAACAATCGCCCGTATTTTAAAGCCGGCAGGTGGCGCTGTACTTCTTGACGGTAAAGCGATTCATTCCCAGCCGACAAAAGTAATTGCCCAGAAAGTGGCTATACTCGCACAGTCTCCGCATACGCCTGAGGAAATGACAGTAAAGGATTTGGTTTCCTACGGACGTGCGCCTTATCAGAAAGGTTTTGGACAACTGACCAACAAGGACTGGGAAATGGTTCACTGGGCACTGGAAGAGACCAACCTGCTGGAGTTTGCTGACCGCTACGTTCATTCCTTATCCGGTGGGCAGCGGCAGCGGGTCTGGATTGCTATGGCACTGGCGCAGGACACAGATATACTTCTGCTGGATGAGCCGACCACTTATCTGGATCTGGCGCATCAGCTGGATGTTCTCCAAGTATTGGAGAAGTTGAACAAAAAGCAGAACAAAACGATTGTCATGGTGCTGCATGACTTGAACCACGCTGCTCGTTTTTCAGATTATCTGATAGCTTTGAGAGACGGTCAGATTGTTAAGGCGGGGGAACCGTCAGAAGTTATGACGAATAGTGTGCTTAGACAAGTGTTTGATATTGATGCAAAAATAGTTCAGGACCCGCATACGCATAAGCCTGCCTGCCTGACCTACCACTTATTATAATTTACAGACACACTCCTGAGGAAAAAGCATTTTCTTGGTAGTTGTGTCTTTTTTTTGATACTGTTTAGAAAGAGACATCACTATTAAGGAGTGACTTTAATGAACGTATTAATTGTTGGAGCAAATGGTCAAATTGGACAGCACTTAGTTGACGAACTGAAAGAAGGCGGCCAGCACACACCGATTGCCTTTGTCAGAAAAGATGAGCAGGTCAAAGCCTTCGAAGAGAAGGGAATCGAAGCGAGATTAGGAAACCTTGAAGACAGTGTCGATGAAATTGGAAAGAGTATGACAAATATCGACGCCGTGGTATTCACAGCCGGCTCAGGAGGCGGGACCGGTTATGATAAAACACTGCTGATTGATCTGGACGGTGCAGTTAAAGTAATGGAGGCTGCTGAAGCAAACGGAATTGATCGGTTTGTCATTGTCAGTGCCTTCAATGCAGACAACCGTGAAAAATGGAGTGGGGAAATCAAGCCTTATTATGTTGCCAAGCATTATGCTGACAAATGGCTGATGAGTTCTAATCTGAACTATACCGTTGTTCGTCCCGGTGCATTGGAAAACGAAGACTCCATCGGTAAAATCAGAGCAGAAGACGGTATAACTAATCCAGAGACACGCAGCATTCCACGTGTTGATGTAGCTAAAGTAGTAGTGCATTGTCTGGATAATGAAAATACCCATAAAAAAGCATTTGATTTGGTAACCGGCGAAGATGACATTAAGGAAGCGTTGAATAAGATTTAAATCGCTGACGAATTAAACAAGAGAATGTCCGGTGGCCGCCGGGCATTTTTTGTGGTTACTTTTTTAGTAGAGGGTATTGAAAACAACAAAGAAAACGGTTACAATAAAGTTAGTGAAAAAATTATTAAGGAGGATAGTGGGCAGTCTGAACAAAAATAATTCTTTAAGGTGGGATGGTATGACAAAACGTTTAGAAGGAAAAGTGGCGTTAATTACCGGCGGTGGAGCTGGTATAGGCAAAGAAACAGCCAAGTTGTTCCTGAATGAAGGCGCAAAAGTGTCCATAGTCGATATCAATAGTGAAGATCTTAAGAATGCCGAATCAGAATTAAGTGAATTTGGTGAAGTATTGAGTGTTCAGGCAGATGTATCCGATGAAGAAGCAGTTAAAAACTATGTGGGGAAAACTGTGGAGAAATTTGGAACCATCGATGTCTTCTTTAACAACGCAGGGATTGAAGGAAAAGTTGCGCCAATCATTAATCACGATGTTAAGGATTTAGATAAGGTGATGGCCGTCAACGTTCGCGGCGTGTTTTTGGGAATGAAACATGTTTTACCGGTCATGATGGAACATAAGCAAGGCAGCATTATAAATATGTCCTCTGTTGCTGGCTTTA
Organism: Alkalibacterium psychrotolerans; assembly: GCF_054784355.1. Classification (NCBI taxonomy): domain Bacteria; kingdom Bacillati; phylum Bacillota; class Bacilli; order Lactobacillales; family Carnobacteriaceae; genus Alkalibacterium; species Alkalibacterium psychrotolerans. Next base: position 134,198 of record NZ_BAAGPH010000034.1, read on the forward strand.
TCGGTTCGCCCGGTGTTTCACCTTATGTTGCAAGCAAGCATGCTGTAATCGGACTGACCAAGTCTGTTGCTCTAGAAACAGCAGCTGAGGGTATTCGAGTCAATTCGGTTCATCCTTCACCTGTGAATACCCGCATGATGCGTTCGCTGGAACAAGGTTTTGATCCTGATAATGCAGACGCAGTGAAGGAAGGTCTGGAAAAAGATATTCCAATGCAGCGATACGGGGAGTCCGATGATATAGCAAAACTGGTGTTGTTCCTGGCTTCCGATGATTCTACATTTATTACTGGTGCCCAGTACCGTGTAGATGGTGGAATGGCTGCCAAATAACTTGAAAAGATACATTAAAAAGGGGGAAGAGTCAGCTGACATGTTCAGCTGGCTTTTTTGTTATGGGGTAAAATGTGAACTTTATACGGATGATTTCGTTTGTTTTATGTTAAGACCAACTAACTTATGTGTTGAAAAAGACTTTTCTGTTCGGGAAAAAAAGTTTAGATAATGGTATACTATAGTCGGAAGCGTGAATTGCTTTCTTTTACAATTAGAAGGAGAGAAACTATAATGAAGAATTTATTTAAACGAATGCTGACAGGCGGTATTGCCCTGTCGACAGTCGCCATGCTGTCAGTCAATGGAGTAGCCGCATCTGAAGGCATCGATACCAGTGTTGTGAATGAAGCCTGGGGACTCCCGACTTATGTATACGGCGGGGGACTGAATGACGCACAGATAGAAGAAACAGCCGACCTCTTAGGCATTGACAGTATGGATAATGTAGCAAGTGTGGCCGTAACGGGTGAGGACTTGCAGAACTATCTTGGGACGGGGTCAGGAAATACAGCTAGCATGATTTCATCAGTCCTCGTGCAGCGTGAAAGCGAAGGCCACGGGGTTGATGTCATCAATGAAACACCGGATAACATCACTCAAATTACAGAAGAACAGTACACCAATGCGGCTATCACAGCCGGGGTGGAAGATGTGACAATTATGGTGGCAAGTATCCGTCCGGTAACAGGTGAAAGTGCGCTGACTGGTATCTACAAGGCCTTTGACGTAAACGGAGAAGATTTGGACCAGGACCGAATGGAAGTAGCCCAGGAGGAACTGGAAACCACGAATGAGATTGCCCAGGAAAATGCGGACGAGGAAGACTTTGACACAAACCGTTTTGACCAGGCGATTGTAGAAATCAAACAGCAGCTGGCTGATTTGAGAGAACGTCAGGATGAACTGGCAACAAGAGAGGAAATTGAAGAAATCATCAATGATGCACTGGCAAACAACAATCTTCAGAACGTTATTTCTCAAGACCAGATTGACCGCCTGCTTGCCTTTTTCGAACGCTATCAGCAGACGGGTGCCATTGATTCAGCGCAAGTAAGAGAGCAGCTGGAACAGCTATCCGGCAATCTCCGCGACCGTTTCGGCGATGCCTGGCAGCAGGCCGAAGACAGTGGCCTGCTTGATCAAATTGGTAACTTTTTCAGACAACTCTGGGAAGCAATTACCGGACTGTTTAACTGATAATTAAATAGAAAAGAACAAAGGCCTTTGACTTTGCTGACTATTGAGAAATAACTCAATAAAGCAGACTCAAAGGCTTTTTTGATTGTAAGATTTGAGGCACTCAAATCTTACCTCTGTAAAGGGCTTTAAGAAGGAAGAAAGATGGGACATCTTTCAACATTCTTCAGGGTTCGGTATACTCAAAGGTCGAGAGTATACGAGCTAGCCGAAAAAGCGAAAAATTGGGTAAAGTGAAGAGAGGGTTTTCCATGAGTTTGACTAAGAAGGTCCGCTTTAGGTAAAGTGAGTGAATCATGCAGCGTGAGTTTACCCAAGTGGTATCAAGTTCGGCAAAGTGAAGAAAAAACGGCAGCCGAGTCTGCTATAGATTAAGCAACTTAAGTAAAGTGAAGCGATTCAGGTCTGGAGTTTACCCAAGGAACCGCGCCTTCGGCATACTGAAGCACTGCAGACTGTTGAGCAGGCTGAACAAGCCGCTTCTTCGGCAAGCTGAATACTCCTGACACGGTGAGCTTGCCGAACAATGAACAACTCAAATAATAAGAGAAAAACTGAAAAAGAGATACCAGCCCATAAGCCGACATCTCTTCTCATATTAAAAGTACGTCCCGATTAAACCAGGTTGATTAGGAAATATTTTTTCTTCCCTTTGCGTACAATAATAAAGCGGTCATCAAAGCTGTCTTTCTCGCTGACAACATAATCGACATCTTTAACTTGAATGCCTTTCAGACGAATGGCACCATTTTTAATGTCTTCGCGTGCTTGTCTGCGTGAAGGCTCGATTCCAGTCACATCAACCAGCAGTTCCACCAGGTTGTGTTCCCCTTTAGCTGCTTCAGAAGAAGGTACATCCTTAAAGGTCGAACCAATCTGGTCAGCTGTCAGGTTCTGAATGTCTCCCGAAAACAGGGCTTGAGAAATACTGATGGCTTCATCCAAAGCTTCCTGACTGTGGACGAAACGCGTCATTTCTTCAGCCAGTGCTTTTTGAGCGGCACGCTTATGTGGCTCTGTTTCGACTTGTTTCGCCAATTCATCAATCTCACCTTTGGAAAGGAAAGAGAAGTACTTCAGGTATTTAATAACATCGCGGTCATCCTGGTTGAACCAGAACTGGTAGAATTCGTAAGGGGTTGTCTTTTCAGGATCAAGCCAGATAGCTCCTTCGGCTGATTTTCCAAATTTTGTTCCGTCAGCTTTTAATAGCAGGGGAATAGTCAGACCAAAGGCTTTGGCTTCAGAGCCTTCTTTTTTACGAATCAAGTCAAGTCCCGCAGTGATGTTGCCCCACTGGTCAGAACCGCCAATCTGCAGTTGAACATCTTCATTCTGGAAAAGGTGAAGGAAGTCCACAGACTGAATAATTTGATAGCTGAACTCGGTAAAGGAGATACCCGTGTCGAGTCGGCTGGATACAACGTCTTTAGCCAGCATCGTATTGATATTGAATTCCTTCCCGTAATCACGCAGGAAATCCAAAAAGGACAAGCCGCTCAGCCAGTCGTAGTTGTTGACCAGTTTAATGCCGGACTCTTCGGAACCGGCTTTAAATAGCTTGCGCATCTGCGCACTCAATTTATCGGCATTCTCCATTATTTTATCCATTGTCTGGAGGGTACGCTCTGAATTGCGGCCACTCGGATCACCAATTGATCCTGTTCCGCCACCGATTAGGATGACCGGCTTATGACCAGCCAGCTGGAATCGTTTCAGAATCATGAAAGGAATTAAATGGCCCACATGCATGCTGTCTCCAGATGGATCAATCCCACAATACAAGGCAATGCTTTTCTCCTCGGTTAGTTCACGCAGGCCTTCTTCGTCGGTCTGCTGGTTAATGGCTCCGCGCCACTCTAATTCGCTTAATATACTCATAATAAATGCTCCTCTTTTTCAATTTTTTAGAATCTATCTAATTGTCGAAATCCTGTAGCTCCAGTTAATTTTGAATACAAAAAAAGCCCCGCAAAAAGCTTGTGCTTTCTGCCGGGACGAACATGCCGTGGTACCACCCAGATTGAAGCGGACTGTGCCACTTCCTCTTATCCCATAACGCCGGGACGCGTCTTTAAAGATAGCTCCAAGGTGTAATTCATGCTGCCAGCCCATACGAGTTTTCACCAGCCACTCGCTCTCTAAAATAGGTCAGACACACTACTTCGCCTGTTCATCGCTTGAATATTCTAAGAGTCAGTATAATTCAATACGGTTTAATAGTCAATTATTAATCCAATAAAGTCTTCAGGTGTTGCAATAAGATTGCCCATCTATTTTTTTGGAAATACTAATGGCTTCACACTACACTTTATTTTTTGGTATGCTAAACTATAGATAAGACAAGTTGTTAGTGAAAGGATGACTGCATTTGGTTAAACAAAGGAAAGAGACATTCAAGATGAATACTAATCCAAAAGCACCAGAAGAATCGTGTGTAACCTGGGGCAATTACCGATTCACTGTATTGACTCCGGCGATGATTCGTTTAGAGTATCATCCGGAAGGAAAGTTTGAAGATCAATCGACTCAAACGGTTTTAAACAGAAATTTTGAAACACCTGAATTTGAACTCAGAGAAACAGATGAATACATTGAAATTATAACCACGCACTCTCATTTAATGTTCTACAAAGAAGAGGGCGGCTTTACAAAACATAATCTGAATATTGAAGCGATTGGAAATTACAGCCTCTACCATAGCACCTGGTACTTTGGTGAAAAACCTGAGACGTTAAAAGGAACTGCCCGTACACTGGACTTTGCTGACGGCGCCATTGAACTGGAAGAAGGGCTGATGAGCCAAAACGGCTTCTCCGTGTTTGATGATAGTAAATCGATGCATCTGACTGAAGACGGCTGGGTAAAAAAACGCTCACCTAATCTAGTCGATATGTATTTCCTAGGTTATGGCCGGGACTATTTAGGTGCACTGAAAGATTACCACTACCTGACAGGGAAAACACCATTATTGCCGCGGTATGCATTAGGTAACTGGTGGAGCCGCTATTATGCCTACACTCAGGAAGGCTACAAAAACCTGATGAAGGAATTCCAGGCACGCTCTATTCCATTTTCCGTTGCCGTCATCGATATGGACTGGCATGTGACCGATGTGCCGTCCGAGTACGGCTCTGGCTGGACAGGCTATACATGGAACAAAGAGTTATTCCCGGATCCGGAGGGCTTCTTATCCTGGCTGCACGAAAATGGTATGCGCACAACCTTGAATCTTCACCCGGCAAACGGCGTACAACCTTATGAGGAAATGTATGAACCGATGGCAAAAGAATTAGGCGTGAATGTGGAACAGGAAGAGCCGATTGAATTTGATATTGCCGATCAGGACTTTTTAAATGCCTATTTTGAATACCTGCACCACCCGCATGAAGAAATTGGTGTGGACTTCTGGTGGATAGACTGGCAGCAGGGCAGTGTCACGAAAGTGGAAGGACTGGACCCCTTGTGGATGCTCAACCACTATCATTTCCTGGACCATGCGCGTGATGACAACCGCGGACTGATTTTCTCCCGTTATGCCGGTTTAGGCTCGCACCGTTACCCGATTGGCTTTTCCGGTGATACGGCTGCGACTTGGGATTCCCTGGCTTTTCAGCCTTACTTTACTGCAACCGCAGCGAATGTCGGCTACAGCTGGTGGAGTCATGATATCGGCGGTCACATGGGTGGCATCAAGGATAATGAACTCTTTGTCCGCTGGGTACAGTTCGGTGTCTTTTCACCGATTAATAGACTGCACAGTCAGGATGGCGAGTTCAGCGGTAAAGAGCCATGGCGTTATGGCCAGAAAGCTGACCGTATTGTTACGGACTTTATGCAGCTGCGTCACAGATTAGTGCCGTACTTGTATACGATGAATGTCATCAACTATCAGGATGATTTCCCACTGGTTAGACCGATGTATTATCATTATCCGTGGAAAGATGAAGCGTACGATGTGCCAAATCAGTACTACTTTGGAACACAAATGATTGTGGCCCCGATAACTGAGCCCACACGCAACGATTTGCGTTTAGGAAAAGTCAAAGTATGGCTGCCTGAAGGTAAATGGGTAGACTTCTTCAATAACCGGTCATACGAAGGGGACCGCATGATAGATGTGTACAGACCGATGTCCACCTTCCCGGTATTTGTCAAAGCCGGTGGCATTGTGCCAATGGACCAGTCTGTTGAGAACAGCACGGATAATCCAAGTAAAATGGATCTTCGTATATACGCCGGTGATCATGGCAATTTCTCACTGTATGAAGATGACGGGTTAGGAAAAGGTCTTGAAGCAGTGACGACTAAGATGTCGCTGAAATGGAGAGAAGAAGACGAAGAATCCTCTATTTTCCGAATCCATAAACCGGAAGGAAACGTTGATGTTCTTCCCGAGAGACGCCAGTTCAATCTGTCTCTTGTCGGCTTTAAATGCAAGCAGATGCCTGAAGTCTGGGTCGACGATGAGAAAGTCGAGATAGACATTTCGAAAGAAGGAAAAGTCACCACTGTAGTTATTCCAGAACAGGCTACGGATGTCAGCTATACTATCTACTTCAGAGGCGTGGAGTTGCGTAAGAATGATATGCATGGTGAACTCTTCCGCTTCCTGGATAGAGCTCAGATTGAAGCGCATGTCAAAGAGAAAATCTTTACGACCATAGTAAAAGGACGGACAAGTGCCCGAGTCATCAGTGCACTGCTGGCGCTGGATATTGATCCGGACTTGATGGATGCCATCAGTGAAATTGTCTGGGCCAATCCCGATGACGTAGAATAATTTGGAAGACTTTTAAGGAAAGAGAAGAGTTCATTTCACCTTTACAGACTTTTAACAGTCCCGTAAAGAAAAAGGACTACTTTTCTTTCCTTTTTCATATGTAGTGAAGCGAATACATGATACAATTATAAAAGAGTAAACAAAGAAAGTGAGTAGTCACCTATGACTAAAATTGTATTTTTTGATATTGACGGAACACTGGTGAATAAAAGGAATACCATACCGGACTCAACTAAGCGTGCGGTAAAGCAACTCAAAGAAAATGGAGTGATTCCTGTGATTGCAACGGGAAGAGCGCCCCTGCTTATTGAAGAAATTAGGCAGGAACTGGAGATTGACAGTTACATTGCTATGAATGGTCAGCTGGTTATGCATAACGGACAGGTTATATTCCACAATCCTATCCAGACGGATACAGTCAACCGACTGACTGATAAGGCAGTCAATCAGAAGAACGGCATCATCCTCTGCGGCGCCAAGGATATTTACAGTAACTCGATTGTATCACTGGCAAAACGGAGTTCAGTGTGGTCTATTCTGAAAGGGTTGGGGAAAATTATTCCCGGACATCTTCAGCTGTCCCTCTTTAAAAAACTAATCAGAAAACCGCCTAACCCGAAACAGTATGCAGGCAAGCCGATTTATCAAGTCATTCTGGAAACATCAATGGATGAGGAAAAGGCTTATAAAGAGGCATTTCCTGAACTTCATTTTGCCCGATCAAACCACTATACGGTTGATATCATCAGCACGGATATTTCCAAAGCGACAGGCATAGAGGTGTTTCTGAAAGAGCTGGGAATCAGTCAGAGCGAAACGTACGGCTTCGGAGACAGTCCCAATGACCTGGAAATGCTTGACTATGTTCAGACTGGAGTGGCGATGGACAACGGCTGGGATTCCGTCAAGGCAGTGGCTGACTATGTCACGGCTTCAGTAGACGAAGATGGCATTGAAAAAGGACTCAAACACTTCAACTTGATATAAGAACTTTTTGAACCAATAGACCTGTGGTATACTTTACAGGTTATAGCTTGCAACTAAGCTCAGATTATATAAGAAACAATTCTAAAGGAGGACCATCCGTTGTCTGAAAATAAGACATTTTATATTACAACACCCATTTATTATCCAAGCGGTAACCTGCATATCGGCAATGCCTATACGACCATTGCCTGTGATGTGATGGCCCGTTATAAGCGACTTAAAGGCTTTGAAACCTTTTACCTTACTGGAACCGATGAACACGGTCAGAAAATTGAAACAAAAGCTAAAGAATTGAACCAGACGCCGCAGGAATACGTGGACACTATGGCAGAAAGCATTGAGTCATTGTGGAACACGCTGGACATTTCTCATGATTTCTTTATTCGCACGACACAGCCTAAGCACAAAGAAGTAGTGGCTAAGATTTTCGAGAAACTGCTCGACCAAGGGGATATTTACCTTGGAGATTATGCCGGCTGGTACTCTGTTTCCGATGAAGAATTCTTCACTGAAACGCAGCTGACAGAAGTTTACCGTGACGCGGACGGCAATGTGACCGGAGGACTGGCACCGAGCGGGCACGAAGTGGAATGGGTCAAGGAAGAGTCCTATTTCTTTAATATGAGTAAATACGCAGACCGTCTGCTTCAGTATTATGAAGAACACGACGAATTTATTTTGCCGGAATCACGTAAAAAAGAAATGATTAATAACTTTATTAAACCAGGGCTGGAAGATTTGGCCGTATCCCGAACAACCTTTGACTGGGGCGTGCCGGTGCCTTCAAATCCCAAGCACGTGGTTTACGTGTGGATTGATGCCCTGACTAACTATATTACAGCATTGGGCTATGATCCTGATCTGGGCGGTTTTGAAGATCAGCCTGAACAGTTCAGAAAGTTCTGGCCAGCAGATGTGCATATGGTCGGAAAGGAAATTGTCCGTTTCCATACGATATACTGGCCGATTCTACTCATGGCACTTGACCTGCCATTGCCTAAGCAAGTCTTTGGACACGGCTGGCTTTTGATGAAAGACGGCAAGATGTCCAAATCTAAAGGCAATGTCATTTATCCTGAAAAACTGGTAGAGCGTTATGGCGTGGATGCTGTGCGTTATTATCTGATGCGCGAAGTCACATTCGGCAGTGATGGTGTCTTTACACCAGAAGATTTTGTATCCCGAATCAATTTTGATCTGGCAAACGACTTGGGTAACCTGCTGAACCGTACAGTAGCGATGATGAATAAGTACTTTGGTGGAGAAATCCCTGCTTATCAGGGCGATTTAAACACTTTTGATGAATCACTGAGACTGCAGGCCCTTGAAACGGTGAATGAATACGAAATGAGTATGGAGAGTATGCAGTTCAGTTCTGCCTTACAGTCTGTCTGGAAACTCATTTCCCGCACCAACAAATACATTGATGAAACAGAGCCATGGGTTCTGGTGAAAGATGAAGAAAAGAAAGCAGAACTGGGGAACGTCATGGTTCATCTGGCAGAGAGCCTGCGTGTGACCGCTGCACTGCTTCAGCCGATTCTGCTGCATACGTCATTGGCTATTGCTGAGCAGCTTGGCCTGGACGAAGAGGATATAGCGTTCGACGGTATTAACTTTGGTCAGTTCCCAACTGGAAAATCAGTTGTAGCGAAAGGTCAGCCTATTTTCCCAAGACTGGACGTCGAAAAAGAAGTTGAAGAAATCAAGAGCTGGATGGTTTCCAATGAAGAAGAGGAAGAATCTGAAGATGACTTTAATCCGGAAGACACGACGCTGACCTCTGTTAAAGAGAAAGAAATCAAGTATGACACCTTTGATAAAGTTGAGCTGAAAGTAGCTGAAGTCGTTGCTGTGGATAAGGTTGAGAATGCAGATAAACTGCTGAAATTCAGATTGGATGCTGGAGACGAAGGCGGACACCGCCAAATCTTGTCAGGTGTTGCTGAATTTTATCCGGATCCATCCGTCCTTGTGGGCAAGAAAGTGATTGTCGTGGCTAATCTGAAACCGAGAAAAATGCGTGGTCAGATCAGTCAGGGAATGATTTTGTCTGCAGAAGATGCGGAAGGCAATCTGTCTATCGTTGAAGCACCTGTGCATATGCCAAATGGTTCAATTGTAGCTTAGCATAACGAAGCGTGTAAAAGGCAATTCCAATAGAGCTGGAGAAGCAAAACGTCTCTGCTTTATTGGAATTTTTCTGTCTTATGGTGTATTCTAGACAAGATGAAGTCGAGTGAACAGAAAGGACAATGAACAGATGTTATTTGATACACATACTCATATTAATGTTGAACAGTTTAAAGGAGAAGAAGCTGAGGTTATCCAAAGGGCAAACGACCAGGGTGTCGATAGAATGGCTTTAGTGGGCTTTGATTACCCTACGATTGACAAGGCCCTGGAACTGGCCCATAACTATGAAGGAATTTATACGATTTTAGGCTGGCATCCGACTGAGTCCGCAAGCTACTGCGACGAAGTGGAAGAGAAGCTGTTCAAATTTCTGTCAGACAAAAGTGTCGTAGCTATGGGTGAGATGGGCCTGGATTACTATTGGGATACGGCGCCGAAAGCGGTCCAGCATGACGCATTCAGAAGACAAGTGAGAGTAGCCAAAGAACTCAATTTGCCTGTCAGCATTCATAATCGGGAAGCGACCGAAGATACTTATAAAATCTTAAAAGAAGAGCACGCAGGAGATACCGGCGGCATTATGCACAGCTTCAACCTTGACCCATACTGGATGGAAAAGTTCCTGGATATAGGCATGCATATTTCTTTTAATGGTATCGTAACATTCAATAATGCACCGGAAGTGAAAGAATCTGCAAAACAAGTCCCCTTTGATAAACTACTTGTTGAAACGGATGCCCCTTACCTGGCGCCGATGCCTAACCGAGGCAAGCGCAATGAACCCGCTTATGTCAGGTATGTTGCAGAAGAAGTGGCCCGCTTGCGAGAGGTATCTTTTGAAGAAGTAGCAGAACAGACGACGGCTAACGCGCTGGAACTGTTTAAACTGAAGGGGTAGGCTAGTGGAGAAAATTAAAGAAGTTATTGTAGTAGAAGGAAGAGACGACACTAAACGGCTTTCTTTGGCAGTGAACTGTGACACGATAGAAACAAGAGGTTCAGCTATTAATCAGGAGATACTGGACCAGATTGACCTGGCCAATCAGACAAGAGGGGTCATTGTATTTACTGACCCGGACGGTCCCGGTGAAGCGATTCGAAAAATCATTTCAAAAGAAGTGCCTGGCGTTAAGCATGCCTTTTTAACAAGAGACGAGGCACGCAGAAGAAGTGAGTCCAAAGAAAGTATCGGCATCGAGCATGCATCAGTCGCTGTTATTCGTAACGCTCTCAGTCAAGTAGTAGAAGAAAGAATGGAAACTGAACCGACTGTAAGCAAGCAGTTTCTGATCCAGCAAGACCTGATTGGTTCACCACAGTCCAAGGCATTGAGAGAAGCCTTGGGAGAGCAGTTGAGAATCGGTTACACCAACGGAAAGCAGCTGGAGAAGCGTTTGAATATGTTCGGCATTACAGAGGCAGAAGTGAGTGAGGCACTGACCAGCGTGAGAGAGGGAAGAGATAATGACAAGCTATAAAGATATTGCAACACCGATACGGACAAAAGAAATTCTGGAAAAGTACGGCTTGTCCGCCAAAAAGAGTCTGGGACAAAATTTTATTATCGATACAAATATTTTAAGCAAGATTGTAACGGCGGGTAACATCACTAATGAAACAACAGTTATAGAAGTGGGCCCGGGAATAGGTGCGTTGACTGAACAACTGGCCAAACGAGCGAAAAACGTCATTGCCTTTGAAATTGACGACCGCCTGCTTCCGGTGCTTGACGACACACTGTCGCCCTATCCCAATGTTGAAATCATTCATTCAGACGTTTTGAAAGTGGATCTGCATGCATTTGCAGAACAGCATTTGAAGGATGCCTCTGAAGTTGTTTTAGTGGCCAACCTGCCGTATTATATTACCACCCCGATTATCATGCGTTTTTTAGAATCTGGCATTCAGATGGACAAAATGGTGCTGATGATGCAGAAGGAAGTAGCCAGCAGGATTTCAGCATCGCCACGAACAAAAGCATACGGCTCACTCTCCATAGCCGTTCAGTACTATATGGATGCAGAAGTGGCCTTTACTGTGCCTAAAACGGTATTTGTACCTCAGCCGAATGTCGAATCAGCCATTATCAAGCTGACAAAGAAAACCGATTCAGATTACGACTTGAAAGATGAACAGTTATTTTTCAGACTAGTCCGCTCCGCATTTGTTCAAAGACGCAAAACACTGTGGAATAATCTACTGGTAGCTTTTGGAAAAGCGGAGACGACCAAGCAAAAACTGGAGTCGGCTCTTCAGACAGCTGACATTGATCCGAAAAGAAGAGGAGAAACCTTGTCTATCGAAGAGTTTGTCAAATTGGCTAATGCACTCTCAGAAGCAGGTATGGAGTTTAATCAGCCAAACTAGCAGTGGGAAACGAAAGCACTAATTATGCAGTCGATTGATTAATGGATAATCCTATTAAATTGGACTGAAACAACCTTCAGCGAACATAAATAGCCAGCAGGCACCTCAGATTCAGACTGACCAGTCAACTGAGGTGTTTTTTTATGCACAAAATAAAATCCGAACAATTCCGTCCATCTAAATGAGTGCTTTATAAGGAGTTGTGAAGAAACCATGAAATTTTTACCGTATTATAAGCACCTGTTAGCCTCACTTTATTTTAATCTTTACAGAAAAACCTATCTTTCTTTACAAATGAGCTTTCAACTTTCGTCTTTTTGTGTTATAGTATAGTTAATACTTTGTGAGGTGAATCGAACATGCCAACTACTTTAGCGAGCATCAAGAATACCTTGGACAGTCAAATTGGAAGAGAAATTAAATTGATTGCACAAGCGGGACGTAAGAAAACGACAGAACACAAAGGAATCTTAACCGAGACCTATCCGGCAATTTTTGTCGTGGAACTCGATCAGGACGAAAACGCAGTGGAGCGAGTGTCGTACAGTTATACCGATGTACTGACTCATTCAGTCACACTAGAGTTTGAAGAAGAAAGTGCAGTAGTTTCATAATTAAATAGTTAAGCTAGTAGTATAATAACTTTTATACTACTATTTTTGTGCCTTTTTCCCGTTTATAAAGGCTATTTTTTTATTTATAGGGCAAACTGTTCTACAATAGAATCAGGAACCTTTGATAAAGGAGGGAAGACATGGAAGAGATCGAAAAAGCGCCGGCTAAAATCAATTTGTGTCTGAATGTTTTAAATAAACGACCAGATAACTATCATGAGATGGAAATGATTATGACTCCCATTGATTTGACCGATCGTTTGAGTTTCTCGCTTGAGGACAAAGAAATAAGCATTGATTCCAACAGCTCATTTATGCCTCTGGACGAAAGAAATATCGTCTACAAGACAGCCGATTTACTTAGGAAAAAATATGGCATTCAAAAGGGTGTTTCGGTTTATATAGATAAAACCATCCCGATTGCTGCGGGTCTAGGTGGGGGAAGCAGTGACGCGGCAGCTGCCTTGAGAGCGTTGAACCGCTTGTGGAAGCTGAAGCTGTCTTTAAATGAGCTTGCTGCGGTTGGGGAAGAAATAGGAGCTGATGTACCTTTTTGCGTTTACAATCAGACGGCTTATGTGACTGGAAAAGGAGAACAGGTTCAGCCGATTCGTTCTTTTCCATTTGCCTGGGTCATCGTAGCTAAGCCACCTAAAGGCATATCCAGCTGGACAGTGTTTAAAAATCTGAATGTTTCAGCTCTTCCGGTTTATCCTGTAGATAAACTGCGACAGGCCATTGAAGACAATGACTTCAGCGCGTGCATTAAGTATACGGGTAACGCATTGGAAGCGGAGGCTGTAAAGCAAAATCCGCTGACAGGAGAATTGAAAAATAAAATACTGAATTTCGGGGCAGATACAGCTCTAATGAGCGGAACAGGCCCAACGGTGTATGGCTTAACTCAGAATTATAATAAAGCGAACAGAATAGTAAATGGCTTGAAAGGGTTTTGTAAGGATGTCTATCTTGTTAGAACAATGAAGTGAAGCCATTTCTAAAGGCACATTAAAAAAATGTGTCTTTTTTTGTTGACAGGGTTCAGGAAAGATGGTTTAATGTAAAACGTAACGATTACGATTTGCTTGAATCGTTTGTTTAACATACTTAGGAGGAATAGATGATGACTAACAAATGGATTAAACTTTCGGGTGTAGCTTTAATGAGTTTGTACTTAGCTGCCTGCGATACTGATGAAGAAGTAGTGGAAGATGACAGTACAGAAGTCGTTGAAGAAGAGGAAACAGACGAAACTGAAGAAGAAACTGAAGAATTAGAAGAGGAAAGCGATATGGATTCTGAAGACGAGGAAGCTGATTCGGATTTAGATGAAGATGCAGAGAGTGCCGACTCTGAAGAAACAGAAAGTATGCACGCAATGAGTATTGAAGGAATGGACCATCACTACCATACAGGAGCATTAGTCGAACTGACAGCTGTTCTTGAAGAAGACACAGATTATGATGACTGGCACTGGTATATAAGGGACAACGATGAGTCTGAATGGGAAATGATGCCTGATTATGCCTCAAATGAGCTGGTTATGGCAGCACCAGAAGAAACAGTTGAACTTCGCGCGGTACTCTATGATGATAATCACGAGATTTATGCTGAATCAGATCCGATTGAACTTGAAGTAGATAATCACTAATAGGATTTAAAGAAAGCGGCAAAATGCTTGCCGCTTTTTGAGTAGAAGGAGCTTGACTTTAGCAGTGTATACATGATATTTTATATACCGTAATCATTACGATTTAAAACAAGGAGTTACTTATGAAATTAACAAAAAAATACCTATGGCTGCCTGTTCTGCTCGTGCTGCTCGTCTTGAGCGCTTGTACAGACGAAAACAGTAATGAGGCAACAGGAGAGCAATTAACTATAATCACTTCTTTCTATCCAGTGTATGAATTCACTCAGCAGGTGGCTGGAGAAAAAGCGGATATTTCAATGATAATAGGTAGTGGTGTAGATCCTCACGGTTTTGAGCCGAGTGCTCAGAATATAGCTGATGCGACAAATGCGGACATGCTAGTCTACAGCAGTGAAGATATGGAATTCTGGATACCCAGCCTTCTTGACTCTGTTGAAAATGACGAGCTAGCAATCGTCCGTACAGCGGACGGACTTGAACGAGATAGCCATTTTGAGACACCAACCACTTTAGAAACAGTTGATTCATCAGATGTTGAATTAGTCAGTGATGTTCCGAAAGATGTCACGACTCTGGGCGTCGCTGCTCATTATCATAGCGGAGATCAGGTAACAGTTTTAGCTCAGTTCGATGAAGCAGAGAACTTTCAGTGGTATACACAGGAAGGTGATGGGGACTGGGAACTATCTGATGAAGCAGAAGGAGACAGGTTTGAATTTGAGACGGGAACTGAAGACTTCTATCTCCAAGTGCTAGCTCTGGATGCCGAGGGCAATGAACTTGCCCAATCTGAAGTTGAAGTGATTCACATCGATGACCATGAAGGTGAAGACCCGCATATCTGGCTGGACCCTGTTTTAGCACAGGATCAGGTTCGCCAGATTGAAGAGACCTTAATTGAAATAGACCCTGACAATGAAGCCTATTATTCGGAAAATGCCCAGACATTTATTGATGAGCTTCAGGCTCTTCATGAAGACTATGAAGAAGCCTTTGAGAATGCTGAAAATCGTACCTTTGTTGTACAGCATCAGGCGTTTGGCTATATTGCAGCCCGTTATAATCTAGAACAAGTGTCTATTGGAGGCTTGTCGACAGAAATTGAACCGAGCCCGTCTCGAATTGCGGAAATTAACAATCTGGTTAATGAAATAAATGCACCTGTCATTTATTATCAGCAGGGTGCCAATTCATCCATTGCTCAGACAGTAGCGAACGAAACAGACACAGAAACAGCGGTGCTTCATGATCTTGAAACGTTATCTGATGAATTAAGAGAAAATGACTTGGGTTACATTGAAGCGATGAGAGAGAATCTGGACGCATTAAAACTGAGTATCAATTGATAGAAATAAAAGAAGTGCCTGCAGTCAGGCACTTCTTTGTGTGTTAAATTAATGCCTAAATAGAACTGTTCAGGCTAATAGGAAAACAGTAAAAACATGAAAGGAGCAGCCAGCAATGCAGTACATTAAAGTAAATGATTTGGCTTTTCATTTTGATGATGAGCCTGTACTTGAAAATATATCCTTTGAAGTGAACTCAGGAGATTTCGTCATGCTGACAGGCGAAAACGGAGCAGCCAAAACAACTTTATTGAGAAATATATTGGGATTATTAAAACCTTCAAGAGGGAATGTAGAATTGTCGAGTAAGAATCGATGGGGCGATAATCTTGTGGTCGGCTATGTACCGCAGCAGGTTGCTTCTTTTAATGCCGGTTTTCCCAGCACAGTTCTGGAGCTCGTTCAGTCAGGACGGTATCCTAGAGGCAAATGGTTTAAACGGTTGGATAAAGAGGATAAAGTGCATGTGAGAAAGTCACTTGAATCGGTTGGCATGTGGGATATGCGCCATAAGAAAATAGGTGAACTCTCAGGTGGACAGAAGCAACGTATCTCCATTGCCCGTGTGTTTGCAACTGATCCCGATTTGTTTGTCCTGGATGAGCCAACGACTGGCATGGACAGCAAGTCGCGTGAAGAATTCTACCGTTTGCTTAAGCACAACAGTAAAGTGCACGGCAAGGGTATTTTGATGGTGACGCATGATCATGAAGAACTGCGTCAATTTGCCAACAAACACATTGAACTGATCAGAAAGGAGAATTCACCTTGGAGATGTTTTTCTATGGATTCATGCAAAGAGCCTTCCAAGCATCATTCCTCATCTCACTAACGGCCCCTATACTCGGTCTGTTTCTAATTTTGAGACGTCAGTCCCTAATGGCTGATACATTATCGCATGTATCCTTAGCAGGTGTGGCATTAGGACTGCTTTTGGGGGTTAGCCCGACCTGGACAAATATAGGTGTTGTCGTGGTCGTAGCCATTGCACTTGAATACTTGCGTCTCGTATACCGGACGTATTCAGAAATTTCAGTGGCGATGCTGATGTCAGGTGGTATGGCAGTAGCACTTGTTCTGATGGGACTGAATGAGAGCGGAACATCAGTCAGTATCAATCAGTTCTTGTTTGGGTCGATTGTGACCATCAGTCAGGAACAAGTGGTGCTGCTCGCTGTGTTGACAATCATTATCATTTTGTTGTATGTAGTGTTCAGAAAGCCGATGTATATACTGACCTTTGATGAAGATACAGCCTTTACAGCCGGTCTACCGGTCCGAGTAATGTCTATTCTTTTTAATGTCCTGACAGGTGTCACTATTGCAGTCATTATGCCAATTGTAGGAGCACTATTAGTTTCGGCAATCATTGTGCTGCCGGCAGCCATTTCCATGCGATTGAGCAAAAGCTTCAATGGGGTAATCCTTATTGGTATTGGCGTGGCACTGATTGGCATGCTTAGCGGATTAGTCGCCTCTTATCAGTACGGAACGCCACCAGGTGCATCCATCACCCTCATCTTTATTTTGCTGTTTGGTTTAACATCATTAGTAAAGAAAACACTAGCCAGTACGAGAAGAGAACGGCTCAGCAAACGCCGGGATCTAACCGGCGACTATTAAAGTTATGCACTCCAGTGTAAAGACTTCCGTCTAGATGCTGGAGTGTTTGTGTTTGTTCATAGGATAGATGTATTTAAAATAATTCTTTGTTTTTTAGACACATAATGCAATACACTTGGGAAAGTCATTATAATCTGTGTAAATACTGGTATCAACTATATTAAGGGCTTAACTATTATTATAAAAAGTATTATATTCATTCAAGAGAAGCAACGTCATCTAAAATTGCCGTGCGAAATAACAACGGTAATGATAAAATTAACTTGTGTTAAGCAGCAGATAAGATTAATAGTTGACAATTATGAAAGTAAAGGGTGGAGAGAATGAATGAATTAGCTTTATTGTATATTGGAATGGTCAGCGCTTTATTTATAGTGTTTTACTTTGCCGGTATGAAAAAGCCCGCAATCAAAAAAGCAAGCATTGTCTTTTTTCTACTGTTTCAGCTGATTTATTTAATCTGGCGGTCAGTTTATACACTGCCATCAGTCGGTTGGCTCAGTCTGATAGCCGGACTCGTATTGCTCTTTACAGAATGGGCCGGTTTCTCTCAAAATATCGTAACCAGTCTGTTATTCTGGAAGAAAAACAAACGCAGTAAAAAATCATTATCCGGCTTCGACAGCCTTCCCACTGTCGATGTTATGATTGCTACATATAACGAATCGGTTCCTCTCTTGAAACGTACTATTACGGCGAGTCAGATGATGGATTACCCTAGTGAAAAAATGTCTATACTCGTCTGCGATGATGGAAATAGAGAAGATATCAGACTTCTGTGTGAAAAATTGGGTGTCCGTCACGTTACCCGCGAAACCAATGAACATGCCAAAGCGGGTAATCTGAATCATGCGCTGAGTGTATCGCAAGGGGACATAGTAGTGACTATGGACGCGGATATGATTCCTAGAGCTAATTTTCTGACGAAAACAGTGGGGTATTTCGCAGATGAGCGGACGGCCTTTGTCCAGGCTCCGCAAGCATTTTATAATGATGATCCCTTTCAGTTTAACTTATTCGCTGGAGACCGCATCAGTAATGAACAGGACTTTTTCATGCGTCTTATAGAAGAACAGAAAGACCGCTTCAATGCGACTATGTACGTTGGCAGCAATGCTTTGTTCAGGCGTGAGGCAATTGAAAAGATAGGCGGCTTTGCTACGGGGGTCATAACAGAAGATATGGCGACCGGTATGCTTATACAGGCTGAGGGCTATGAAACGGTCTTTGTCAATGAAGTTATTGCTGTCGGTCTGGCGCCGGAAACATACAAAGACTTACTTAAACAGCGTGACCGCTGGTGTCGAGGAAACATCCAAGTCATGCGTAAATACAATCCCCTTACTACAAAAGGCTTGACAGCCATGCAGAAACTGCTTTACCTCGACGGTATGCACTATTGGTTTTTCGGTCTCTATAAAACAGTGTATTTGCTGGCACCGATACTATACCTTGTTTTCGGTATTATTGTTTTGGATGCTCAGTTCACCAGTCTGCTTGTTTTCTGGATTCCTGCATTTCTCTCATCACAGCTGTTTGCTCATCTGATTTCGGATAATAAAAGGACGGTTATGTGGAGCAATGTATATGATATTGCGCTGGCACCAGCTATGTCCTGGGCAATCATTTCCGAGCTGTTCCTCAAAACAAATAAAACCTTTAACGTCACCCGGAAAGGTGTCTACACCAATCAGCGCCACTTTCTGTGGCATGCCAGTCTGTTTCATATGCTACTGGGCGGTTTGTCAGTAACTGGTCTAGTTAGAGGACTCACAGCCTTTATTCGTCCCGAACTAGTGAATCTTGAAGTGAACAGTCTGTATATCAATCTGTTCTGGACCAGCTATAATATCTTTGGTCTGATTATTGTTCTTCTTATCTTTTTCGAGCGGCCACGCTACCGGTCATCCGAGCGTTTCGCCAACCATGTCAGTGCATCTGTTCTTAAAGGCACCCACGAGGTACCTGTCCAGTTGCTTGACTTAAGTGACAACGGTGCACGCTTGACAGGTCCTAAAGACCAACTTAATAAAAAAACCAGCACCATACAAATTAAATTTACTGAAGACGTTAGTATACTTGCGGAAGTTCGCTGGGCAGATGCCACGAATAATGAACACTTAGAATGGGGTGTTCGTTTTATAGACATGACACATGAACAATACAGCTATCTGGTTGGTCAGTTATACAGCGCGCCAGACAGTTCTTTAGGAGAAAAAAGTTATTACCGACCTGGTCTCTTACCGACTGCCTTCAATTTTCTCAGACAGACCAAACGGATTCCTTTATCTCAACGTCGGCTCATCATGCGTGAAAAAGTAAAAGGGCGAGGGATACTTACTCACGGAGAACTGAACTATTCAATCCAGCTGATTGACATAAGTGAAGAGGGCAGTCAAGTTAAGTCCAAACACAAGATGAGCGTCGGCGATCGCGTCAGTATTCATGCCCCATTTGAAGAAGTCAATAACCGTCAGGGAGAGGTCAGATGGATTAAGGCAGGCTTCCAGTCCTACTTTATAGGTGTGCGTTTTGACTAAATATTCTAGACAGCCTCTCTAAAGCTGGAAGTATCTGTAGGTGAACAGCTATCTCCAGTCAGGTTGATAAGTGAACTGAAATGAAAGGAACGTTACATGTATGGTCTTATAGAAGACTTGCTGATTAATGTCAGTTTAGTCATCACGTTAATATTTCTATTTATGAAAGCGAGATGGAGCAACAGGCAGGAAATAAATTCCGGTAAGTTGGCCTGGGTATTAGATGGACTTGCAGGCGGACTCATGGGAATGCTGCTGATGCATTTTTCAATTGCAGTTGCTCAAGGAACCATAGCAGATTTCCGCTACCTTCCGATAGTCTTGCTTATGCTGTTTGTGGGCAGGAAATCCGCTTTAATCAGTACGATTATTATCGCGTTAGGTCGTTTTCTCATCAGTGTCAGTTTGTCCAGTTATATCGCTCTCGTTGTCAGTATATTTCTTTACATCGGTTTAGTGGTTATTGACCAGTGGAAAATGAATGCAAAGCTAATGGACAAAGCCTTGATGATGATTATCTATTCTTCTTTTCTCTATACAGCAGTACTGATCAACAGGGTAACAGATACTTCAATACTCTATCCGCTTGTGTTTCTTTATGGAATCATTTCAGTGGCGGGAGGCTTATTCGCCGTTTTCTTCATGAACTATGTACGAACAACCGAATACCTTCTGAGAAAATATGAAATCGAATCAACGATAGATTATCTGACCGGCTTAAAGAATGTCAGAAAGTTCAATCATATTTATGATCACTACAAAAAGCAGGCAGTCTCTACAGGTCACCCTCTGAGCATTGCTATGATAGACATTGATCATTTCAAGAAATTGAATGATACTCATGGCCATGCCGCCGGTGACTTTGTCCTGATGGAAATGGCTCAGATTTTCGAAGATATTCTGGAAAAAGATGCCTATGTTTTCAGAAAAGGAGGAGAAGAATTTGTGGCGCTTTTTCCGTCTGCCTCCTTTGGACGTGTGGTTACTTTAATGGAACAGTGTCGTAAACGAATTGAGCATCATCCCTTTGCGATAAACGACTATACTAAAGTGTTCAGCACGATTTCAGTCGGAATCAGTCAGTATCCTTCTACCGTTAAAGAAATCAGTCAACTTAATGATGTTGCGGATGGAAAATTGTACCGAGCGAAAAATAATGGAAGAAATGTTATTATATACTAAACTATTGTTTTCAAGAACCTGCATAATCGTCTGTCTGCATTGTGAGCATAAGCAGTCAGGAGCGATATCACTGCAGGTTCTTTTGCTAAAAATGAAAATAACTTTTTGTTATCGATCAAACTCTGTTAAAATAGAGAGTAAGGTTAAGAGAACATTATAATATAGTAAGTAAATAAGGTTGAGGTGAAACAGATATGAAAAAAGTATTAGTAGCTAACAGAGGCGAAATAGCCATTCGAATTTTCAGAGCACTTCACGAGTTGAATATCAGTACAGTCGGTATTTATGCTGCCGAAGATGAAGCGAGTGTGCACCGTTTCAAAGCGGATGAAGCTTATCTGGTTGGTAAAGGAAAAAAGCCGATTGATGCTTATCTAGATATTGAAGGCATTATTGCTATAGCAAAAGACTCAGGAGCTGAAGGTATCCACCCGGGTTACGGTTTTCTGTCAGAAAATCTGCAGTTTGCCGAACGCTGTGCAGAAGAAGGTATCCAGTTTATCGGACCGGAAGCAAGACATCTGGATGTTTTTGGCGACAAGTTAAAAGCAAAGGAAGTCGCGAAGGAAGCTGGTATACCAACCATTCCGGGAACAGACGGACCGGTTGCTTCAGCTGAAGACGTTGTGGCTTTTGGTAAAGAATTCGGTTACCCCTTAATGATGAAAGCAGCACTTGGTGGTGGTGGACGCGGTATGCGTGTAGCTTACAATGAAGAAGAGGCGATTGAAGGTTTCGCGCGTGCCAGTAGTGAAGCGAAAGCAGCTTTTGGTCGCGATGACATCTATGTGGAACGCTACATTTCAAATCCTAAGCATATTGAAGTACAGATTTTAGGCGATACCCACGGCAATATTGTTCATTTATACGAACGGGACTGTTCAGTTCAAAGACGTCACCAGAAAGTGGTCGAAGTTGCCCCATGTGTGGATTTGTCGCCTGATATAAGACAGGACCTTTGCGACACAGCTGTCAAGCTGATGAAGCATGTAGACTACGTCAATGCGGGAACCGTTGAGTTTTTACTTGAAAATGACGAGTTTTTCTTTATAGAAGTCAACCCGCGTGTTCAAGTTGAGCACACCGTTACGGAAATGATTACCGGTATCGACATCGTTCAGAGTCAGATCATGATTGCTCAAGGCTACAATCTGTTTGACGAAGTCGGCCTACCCCAGCAGGAAGATATTCCGTTGACCGGCGCAGCTATCCAGTGCCGAATCACAACAGAAGATCCTATCAACAGCTTCTTGCCTGACACGGGTAAAATTAATACGTATCGCTCACCAGGTGGTTTTGGTATTCGTCTGGATGCGGGAAATGGGTTCCAGGGATCGGTTGTTACCCCCTTCTTTGATTCCTTGCTGGTAAAACTATCAGTACAAGCGATCAACTATGAAAAAGCCGTACAGAAAATGACCCGCTCACTGATTGAGTTCAGAATTCGCGGAGTCAAAACGAATATCCCGTTTTTGATTAACGTTCTGAAACACCCAGTTTTTTCTTCAGGCAAAGCAACCACGCGTTTCATTGACGAAACACCGGAACTCTTTGAGTACCCGAAACTTCGGGACAGAGGAAATAAATCTCTAAAATACATCGGGAATGTGACCGTCAATGGTTTCCCAGGTATCGGTAAAGTTGAAAAACGGGCCTTCAAGGAACCGCGTCGACCGGAGAATCTGATTCTGCCGGATAAAGATCTGGTTTATCCTAAACACATTTTAGATGAAAAAGGTCCGGAGGCTGTTTCGCAATGGCTGAAAGAACAGAATTCTGTTCTGATGACGGATACTACTTTCCGAGATGCCCACCAAAGTCTTTTAGCTACCCGTATGCGTACGCATGATATGCTGGAGATAGCAGAAGAAACGGAAAAGGCTATACCGGAACTGTTTTCTCTTGAAATGTGGGGCGGGGCAACGTTTGACGTGTCCTACCGTTTCCTGACAGAAGATCCATGGGAAAGACTGAGAAAGCTGCGCAAGAAGATGCCGAACACACTGTTCCAGATGCTCTTTAGAGGATCCAATGGTGTAGGCTACGAAAATCTGCCGGATAATGTTCTGGAAGAATTTATCAGACTAGCGGCTCAGAACGGTATCGATGTTTTCCGAATCTTTGACAGTTTAAACTGGCTGCCGCAGATGGAAAAAAGTATTCAATACGTTAGAGACCAGAATAAAATTGCTGAAACAGCGATCTGCTATACGGGTGATTTGAATGATCCGTCTCAGACTAAATACACAATGGACTACTACAAGCGAATGGCAAAAGAACTCGAGGCAATGGGTGCCCATATTCTGGCTATCAAGGATATGGCGGGGCTCTTGAAACCACATGCGGCCTATCGTCTGATTGGCGAACTTAAAAATACAGTATCCATTCCGATTCATCTGCACATGCATGATACAAGTGGGAACGGCGTGTATACCTATGGTGCCGCTATCCGTGCCGGAGTCGATGTTGTCGATGTGGCCCAGAGTGCTTTGAGTGGTAAGACAAGTCAGCCAAGCATCAGCAGTCTGTATTATGCACTGGAAGGCACGTCCCACGCTCCGAAATTCAATATTAAAAATGTTGAGCAGCTTAACCGCTACTGGGAAGATACGCGCAAATACTATGCGGACTTTGAAGAAGGCATGCCAGCGGCGTCCACAGAGGTCTATACTCACCAGATGCCAGGCGGACAGTACACCAACTTGAAGCAGCAGGCGAAAGGTGTCGGACTGGAAGACCGCTGGGATGATATCAAAGAAGCCTACACTCTCGTGAACAAAATGTTCGGGGACATTGTCAAAGTAACACCGTCTTCTAAAGTAGTTGGTGATATGGCACTGTTTATGATTCAAAATGATCTGACAGAAAAAGATATTTATGAAAAAGGAGAAGATATTGATTTTCCTAAATCAGTTGTCAGCTTCTTCCGAGGCGATTTGGGTATTCCTGAAGGGGGCTTCCCTCAAGAACTTCAGCGATTAGTACTGAATGGTGAGAAGCCTTTGGATAAGCGACCGGGCGACTACAAGCAGCCAGTCGACTTCGAGCTGGTCAAAGGGGAACTGGCAGAACACCTTGACCGCGAACCGACAATGGAAGAAGTGGTAAGTTACATTATGTATCCACAAGTCTATCTCGATTATACCTTCTTCTACAATATGTACGGAGAAGTGCATAAGTTTGATACGCCGACCTTCTTCTATGGTATGCGTATGGGGGAACAGGTCGAAGTAACGCTTGAAAAAGGGAAAACCCTGATTATTAAACTGAATCAGATTGGTGACCCGGATCTGGAAGGAAACCGCACCCTCTACTTTGAGTTGAATGGCCAAGGCCGTCAGATTGAAGTGCAGGATAAGAGTGTCACCACAACGACGGCAATCCGCAAGAAGGCAGAGCCGTCTAATAAAGGACACATTGGGGCCACTATGCCGGGATCTGTACTTCAGGTGCTGGTCAGTCGCGGCGATAAAGTTCAAAAAGGCGATGCCATTGTCATTACAGAAGCTATGAAAATGGAAACAACTATCCGTTCATCAATTGACGGAAAAGTGGAACGCCTATTCGTTAAAGAAGGCGACCAGATTCAGTCAAATGATTTACTGGTGGAAATTGAAACAAAATAATGAGGATGAAAAGTGCGCCTCGAGCGCACTTTTTTACTTTTCACGAACATTATTTGCGAAAATGTGAAAAACAACTGTTAAAATACGAATAAAAAAGGTAGAATAAGTAAGATAATGATATAAACGTACGCTACTCAGAGAGGTGAACGAAAAGTGAAAGTAAAACGAAGTGAACGGTTAATTGATATGACGCATTATTTAATGGAGCATCCCCATACATTGATTCCTCTGACGGTTTTCGCCGATCGGTATGAATCAGCTAAATCCAGCATCAGTGAAGATTTGACTATTGTCAAAAATACCTTTTCCAAAAGAGGACTGGGATTCCTGGAAACACTGCCAGGTGCTGCTGGGGGCGTCAAGTATATTCCTAAAATGAAAGCCGAAGACGTCGATCAGTTCATCAGTGATTTATGTGAGGAGCTGAATCATTCCAAACGTCTGCTTCCGGGAGGCTATGTTTATCTGTCCGATATGCTGGGCGATCCGAAATGGCTCAGACGAATCGGTCGTGCGATAGCATCGAAGTACATGGATAAAGATGTCGATAGCGTTATGACCGTAGCCACTAAAGGTGTACCGATTGCGCAGTCGGTTGCGTTTTATCTGAATGTACCTTTTGTAATCGTTCGTCGCGACTCCAAAGTCACCGAAGGGTCAACTGTCAGCATCAATTACGTTTCAGGTTCGGCTTCGGATCGTGTTGAAAAAATGGAGCTGTCGCGAAGAAGTCTGGATATGGGGTCCAAAGTCCTCATCGTAGACGATTTTCTTAAAGGCGGCGGAACCGTCAACGGTATGATTAGTCTGATTGAAGAGTTCAACTCCGAAGTTGTCGGATCTACAGTCATTGCCGAAAACTTATTCAACGGGGAACGCTCGGTTAAAGACTATACCTCCTTAGTTAAAATCGACCGAGTGGATGCGCAGGAACGGACTATCGAAGTCTCATCAGGCAATTTTTCGCTCGATTCACACGATAAGGAAGAGAACTAATAATTTGAGTGCACCGATTTTCCTATTGGGTACGAGATAGCATGAACTCAGGCCGAATAGCCAGCCGACTTGATGCAATAACCAGAGATAAGCCCAACTCGCGGAGTACCTGAGACTTGAGTTAATGGAAAAACCAGCGATTACCCCAACTCGCGGAGCACGAGAGGCTAGAGTTAATGGAATAACTAGGGATTGCCCCAACTCGCACAGCATGAGTCACTAGAGTTAATGGAATAACTCAAGATAAGCTCAACTCGCGGAGTAGCTGAGACTCGAGTTAATAGAATAACTAGGGATAAGCCCAACTCGCGGAGTACCTGAGAGTCGAGTTAATGGAATAACTAGGGATAAGCCCAATTCGTGGAGTACCAGAGGCTGGAGTTAATGGAAAAACCAGCGATTACCCCAACTCAATAGTCGGGAGTTCTTCAAGTTGATATAAAACAGCTCAACCTGGCAAAAAATCGACGGATTGAGCCGTCACAAAGTGCAACAAAAAATCATTCCACCTGAACCTTAGAAAGGCTATCAGGTGGAATGATTTTTTGTTAATCGTCCAGTTTTTCCTTGCGGGTCTGACGCATTCTGCTGTCCGTCGAATCTTCCGGATTGGCTTCTCCATGAGTATCTTCCAGTTCAGGAGGGGTGCCGTCTGTTGTCTTAGGCTCGGAAGGCACTTGTCCACCGTCACCCATACCTTGGACGCTTCCTTCATCGGGGAAACCGGCCGTAGTACCAAGTGTATCCAGCTCAGGGTCGTCTGCTTTTACCTGATCGGATGAAGATTGTTCACGTCGATCTTTACCGTCATCGGCCTTGTCGATTCCCACTATGACATAGCCTTTTTTCAAATCGTCACGGTACATGTGCAGGGTGTCGTCTTCGACAAGGTAATTGGGGTCCTCGTAGTAATCGTCATCACGGACTGTAAAGGCGTCCTTAAGTGATTCCCAAAAACTTTTATCATTGTCGCCGTCTTCGTCAGTGCCGTTCACGTCCGGATTAGCGACTTCTACGTCTTTCGGGTTGCGAAGTTGTGTGCTTTTTTCACTATTCGTGTATATCGTGATGTCCTCTTTATCGTATCCCTCGCTGATCAGTCTTTTAACAACGGATTCAGCTTCTTTCTCCGTTGGATAGCTACCTATTATGGTCTGATTTTTATTCATCGAACATCCTCCTTCAAATTATAGGACTAAATTGGTCTGCATTTATAGCGGCAGCCAGTTCGTCTACTTAAATTAATTATAGGAAAGTGTGCGAAATAGGACAAACAATACACCTTATCCAGCTTGAAAAGCCCCGCTTCATCAAGTATCATGTAAGAAGGTTTTTATGTGTTCTGCATAAAAAGTTGTAATAATGCTAAAGTGGTATAACTAAAAAAAGATGAGGAGAAAATCATGTCTAACAGATTTGCAGTTGTTCTTGCAGCAGGTCAGGGAACACGCATGAAGTCCAAGCTTTATAAGGTCATGCACCCTGTCATGGGAAAACCGATGGTTGGTCACGTTGTTGATCAGGCGATGGAAGCGAAAATGGATAAGGTCGTTACAGTAACTGGAGTAGGGGCTGAAACGGTCCAGGAGTACTTAGGAGATAAAAGTGAATATGTTCTTCAGGAAGAGCAGCTAGGAACAGCGCATGCTGTTGAACAGGCCGCTGACTTGCTGAAAGGAAAAGACGGCACCACACTTGTCATCTGTGGGGACACGCCATTACTGACTACAGATACTTTGGAAAAATTAATGGCTCATCATGAAAAAGTTGGAGCTAAAGCTACGGTATTGACTGCACATGCAGAAAATCCATTTGGTTACGGACGCGTAATCCGCTCTAAAGATGGAGCAGTCTCCAAAATTGTCGAGCAGAAAGATGCTTCTGAAGAAGAGCAGGCGGTTCAGGAAATCAATACAGGTACGTACTGCTTTGACAACCGTGCTTTATTTGATGCGTTGGAAAAAGTGGACAACAACAATTCACAGGGAGAATACTACCTACCGGATGTCATGGAAATTCTGAAAGACCAAAGTGAACTCATTTCAGCGTATCAGCTTGAAGACAAGTCAGAAGCGCTAGGGGTCAATGACCGAGTGGCATTGGCTGAAGCCAGTAAGTTGATGAAAAAACGAATCAATGAAAAACACATGCGCAACGGCGTAACATTCGTTGATCCTGAACAGACCTATATCGAGAGCGATGTGGTTATTGGTCAGGATACTGTAGTTGAACCGGGAGTCTACTTGAAAGGTCAAACCGTTATTGGGGAAGACAGCTTCATTGGCGCGCATTCAATTATTGAAGACAGTGAAATCGGCAACCAGGTCAAAGTCAGAAGTTCACTGATTGAAGCCTCTAAAATGGGCAACAACAGTGATATCGGACCAAACAGCCACTTGCGACCGGATTCAGTTCTGGAAGAAAAAGTCCACGTTGGAAACTTCGTTGAGATTAAAAAAGCAACCTTAGGCAAAAACACGAAAGTCGGTCATTTGACATACGTCGGCGATGCCACATTAGGTGAAAATATTAATCTGGGTTGCGGTACCGTATTTGTCAACTATGACGGCAAGCAGAAGCATCACATTGAAGTAGGCGACAACTCCTTCATCGGCTGCAATACAAACCTGATTGCGCCTGTTTCAGTCGAAGCCAACACTTATATTGCTGCAGGGTCAACAATAACAGACCGAGTGCCTGCAGAAGCACTGGCGATTGCACGAGCACGTCAGGTCAATAAAGAAGGCTATTTTAAAAAAATGCCTCACAAAGATTAGAAATCTCTTTAAAATAGGGCTTTCATTAACTTGTACAGTTGATTTATTCAAGACTTAAGCATAAACTAAGAGTAGGTAAAATAAAGAGTGAAAAATAGATGGAGGCCGACATGTCTGAACATTATTCTGATCCAAAACTGAAGATTTTTGCACTAAGTTCCAACAAATCTTTAGCTGAGAAAATAGCTAAAGATGTTGGAGTTGAGCTGGGAGAGGTTTCAGTCAACAAATTTAGTGATGGTGAAATCCGCATCAATATTGAGGAAAGTATTCGAGGAGACCACGTGTATGTGGTCCAGTCAACTTCTGCGCCAACAAATGACCATTTGATGGAAGTTCTGATTATGATTGACGCATTGAAAAGAGCGAGTGCGAAAACCATTAATATTGTTATGCCATATTACGGCTATGCCAGACAGGACAGAAAAGCACGGTCACGTGAACCCATTACAGCTAAGCTGGTAGCCAACATGATTACACAGGCGGGCGCAGACCGCATGCTGACGCTTGATCTGCATGCCTCTCAAATCCAGGGATTCTTTGATATTCCAGTGGATCACCTGCTGGGTGCATCTCTGCTGGCAAACTGGTTCCTTGATGAAGGACTGGGCGGAGAAGATACAGTTGTCGTTTCACCGGATCACGGCGGAGTGACGCGTGCGCGTAAATTGGCAGAATTTCTGAAGTCCCCATTAGCGATAATTGACAAGCGTCGTCCAAAAGCTAATGTTGCGGAGGTCATGAATATTGTCGGTAATGTTGAAGGCAAGACTGCTGTTCTGATTGACGATTTAATTGATACTGCCGGTACAATTACATTGGCTGCTAATGCACTGATTGAAAAAGGTGCCAAGGAAGTCTATGCATGTGGAACACACCCTGTCTTTTCAGGTCCGGCTATTGAACGTCTGGAAAAGTCTTCCATTAAGAAAATGGTTGTTACAGATTCAATCATGCTTCCTGAAGACAAGAAAATCGACAAAGTGGTTCAGGTCAGTGTTGGCGAACTGATGGGACATGCCATCAAACGCATTCATGAGAATCGTTCAGTATCTCCATTATTTGAAAAACAGTTCAAAGGCTAATGATAAAAGCAGCCGGTTAATGTTTTGAGTTTGAAAGACAAGGCGCTTAAAGCCGTCCGTTAATCATTCTCACAGATTGGCCCGTGCTTTCTATAAAGAATGAAAGGAGCACAGTCAGATGATTGAGAGAATTAAATTCCATTTGAGAAATATGAAGCCGCTGGATATCATCATAATCGTCTGTCTGTTCATTGCTTCTTTTATTCCGCATATCGTATATGGCATTCAATTGGGTAATATTGATGAGGATGCACGGATCGTTGCGACAGTTAAAGTGTCCGGTGAGGAAGTCTACCGTGTTGAGCTCAGTGAAGAAACGCCTCATGAAGAATTTCGTCTGGAACCCGCTGAAGGTCAGTATAATATTATTGAAGTAGACGGAACCCGTATAAGGAACCGGGAAGACAACAGCCCTGACCAGCTGGGAGTCAGAAGAGGCTGGATCAGTCAGCCGGGTGAGACCGCAGTTGTTCTTCCGCATCAGCTGATTATTGAAATCCATGCTGAGAATCAGGATGGGGATGAAATCTACGAGGAAGAAGACATCATTATACCTATGTAAAAAAGCAGCGCAGTGACTCAGTCACTGGCTGCTTTATTTTTTTAATCTGAAATAGTAAATCCTAAGTCTGGATTCTTTTCGAGCACTTCTTTCAGGTGTTTACGAATCACATCAGCGGAATGCTTCATTTTCTCTTTTTCAGAATCATTCAGCGGTATTTCAACAATTCTCTCAATACCGTTTCGATTGACAATGGCCGGTGAACCAATATAAATATCTTCCTGTCCATATTCGCCTTCTAGGTAGACTGAAAGGGGCAGGACAGCATTCTCATTGCTGAGGATGGCACGTGTGATACGTGCTAGAGACACACCGATACCATAAAAAGTGGCACCTTTACGTTTGATAATTTCATAAGCAGCATCCCGCACTGAGAAGAAGATGTTGACGAGAGCCTCTTCATCCGTATCCGGATTATTTTTCAACCATTCATTAATCTGCAGGCCTGCAACGTTGGCATGTGACCAGACTGGAAATTCTGTATCGCCGTGTTCTCCGATAATGTAGCCATGGACATTTCGTACATCGACATCCAGAAGGTTAGCTACAGCCTGTCTGAAACGTGCACTGTCCAGAGAGGTTCCGGAGCCGATGACCTGATTGGAAGGCAGTCCTGATAATTTATAGACAGCGTATGTCAGGATATCCACAGGATTTGTCGCTACCAGGAATATGCCATTAAAACCACTGGCCATTACTTTTTCCACCACATCTTTAGTGATACGCAGATTTTTTTCGGTCAGATCGAGTCTGGTTTCGCCTGGTTTCTGTGAAGCACCTGCAGTATAAACGACTAAGTCTGCATCGTGACAGTCTTCGTAGTCCGCAACGTATAGCTTTTTAGGAGCGGTGAAAGCAAGAGCACTTTCCAAATCCATGACATCTCCCTCGGCTTTTTCTCTGTTTACATCGATAATGCCGAGTTCCTGTCCAATATTCTGATTAATCAAGGCATAAGCGTAACTGGAGCCGACTGCTCCGTCCCCAATCAGAATAATCTTCTGCTGTTTTTTCAATTCAGTCATCTTTACCATTCCTTTCTATAATCACTCTTATTATAACACAGGTTACCTCAAAAAAATGAGACACAAGGATTAAACAGTTTGAGAAATTTGTACATTGACGAGCTGTTTATTAAATGAGAAAATAATTATAGTTTTAATTACAGTTTAACAAATCGATGTGAAAAGGACGTATAGAATGAAGACAATTACAGCAGATACATTATTTGACTTGAAAAATGTCTCGCAGCCACTTGCTGCTGCCGGCAAATACTTTTACCTTGAAACACGCACAGATAAAAAAGATAATCAGTACAGTTCGTCTTTGTACAGCATTCATCCTGAGTCTGGTGAACGCGTTCTATGGGTAGATGAGGACATGAACCCCTCATCGGTTAAAGCATCCCCTAACGAAAAGTGGCTTAGTTTTATAGCCAAAAATAAGGATAAGAAACCCCAGGTTTTCCTTATGCCGGTTAAGGGCGGAACAGCTTTTGCTTTGACTGATGAAAAAGAAGGCGTCAGCTCATATGAATGGGTCGGAAACAGTGGATCAGTATACTACCAGACGACTCAAAAGCCTGAAGACAAGCAGGAGAACAGCGATGAAAAGAATAAAAAAGAAGAGGTAAAACCTGTACCGATTACGAAGCTGCAGTACAAGATGGACGGTCAGGGTATTACTGAAACGGACCGCAGCTACCAGATCAAAAAAATCAGTGTGGCCGCGAAAGAGTCTTCTCTGGTTCTGGAAAAAGAACGTCCGATTCGTCTCCAGTATGTCAGTCGAGATGAAAGCTATCTCTTATATGTGGATAAGCTGAATCCTGAAGATGAGTGGGTATACGGTGCCAGTGTCTATGAGTATGCTATTGCAGAAAAATCCGCGAAGTTAATTACGAAGGAAATACCGGACGGCAGTTTCTCTTTTGAAGCAGTGAATGCCTCAGAAACCCACTTCCTGTTTACCGGGAATGATTTCTCGCATGCCTTTGTTACTCTGAACAGTGTCTACTTATGGAACAGAGAAGAGCGCACCTTTAAAGAAGTATCCGTTAAAGATAAGTATGCAGGGGATTTGATTATCGGAGACTTCCAGCAGAAAGTAAAGGGCTTCCCGGTTAAATGGCTGTCAGATGATGCCTTCATTTACCCTGTAACAGAGCACGGAAAGCTGCTGCTCTATAAGGGGGATACAGAAGGCAAGCAGACCTGTCTTGTTGACAAGGAATGGCACATTACAGACGGGGATATCGTCAATGAACAGACGGCAGTGGTGACGTACTCAGATTTAACGACCCCATCCCGTCTGGCATCTTTGAATCTTGAAACTGGCGAAGTGACAAATGTGTATAACCCCAATGAAACTGTGGAAAAGGATCTGACTTTCTCCACACCCGAACGGTTCTGGTACAAAGGAGCCGATGAGTGGGATATTCAAGGCTGGTATGTGCCGCCTGTTGAAAAGAAAGAGAAGCACCCGGCTGTTCTGTATATTCACGGCGGACCGCAAGTGTGTTATGGAGAGAGCTTTTTCCATGAAATGCAACAGCTTGCA
Source organism: Alkalibacterium psychrotolerans (assembly GCF_054784355.1). Taxonomy (NCBI): domain Bacteria; kingdom Bacillati; phylum Bacillota; class Bacilli; order Lactobacillales; family Carnobacteriaceae; genus Alkalibacterium; species Alkalibacterium psychrotolerans. Next base: position 166,567 of record NZ_BAAGPH010000034.1, read on the forward strand.
TCTAAAGGATATGGCGTTATTATGCTGAATCCTCGAGGAGGAAACGGCTACGGGCAGGAATTTGTCGCCTCTATTTTGGGAGATTACGGCAATAAGGACTATGAAGATCTGATGCTTGGTACGGACGCTGTTCTAGACAAGCATCCAGAAATTGATCGAGAGTCCGTATTTGTAGCAGGCGGAAGCTATGGCGGCTTTATGACTAACTGGATTGTCGGGCACACAGACCGGTTTAAAGCAGCAGTGACACAGCGTTGTATCTCCAACTGGGTCAGTTTTTACGGCACAAGTGACGTAGGAGCCTTCTTTGTTGAGTTTCAGCTGAAGCGAGATGTCTCTCAGATGGAAGACTTATGGAAGATGTCTCCTTTGGCATTTGCCCAGAACTGCAAGACCCCACTACTGATTATTCATGGACAGGAAGACTTGCGTTGTCCACAGGAGCAGGGTGAACAAATGTATACCGCAATGAAGAAACATGGTGTCGAAACGAAGATGGTACTGTATCCAAAATCAAGTCATGGTCTATCCCGTGAAGGCCTGCCGAACTTGAGAATTGAACGACTTAATGAAGTCAGCAATTGGCTGGACACTTATCAGTAAAATTTAAATGAAGACTTCCTTAACGGGGAGTCTTTTTTTAGTATTAATAGTGCTTACTGAAAATCTATACTAAGAATCGGACAATATAAAACCAATGACTCGAAACTTTACCCGGTTAGCAGAATATTAAAGGATTACTCACTATAGTCGTTGATATAACTCTGATTATAATAGCGAAATTAAAATAGCTTGATTTGTGATTATTTTAACAAACTTTTGCGTTTTTTGATTAATGTAAGTACTCTTACAAACAAATGAGAATTGCATAAAATCGGATTAAAACTTGGGCATTATCCTAGGGGATAGTGAGGGCGTTTGTTATACTCATTAACAACTAAGAGCCGCACATACAGGCCTTAATAAAAGAAGGAGTGGAACCTTGAAGCAAGAATTAGAGAGTTTAAGTCCATTTGAGTTGTCACTATATTTGGAACGTCGTATGGGATCACAGAAGAAAGCCAAAGAGTGGCTTAATGCAGGAAGAGGGAACCCGAACTGGACTGCACCCATACCGAGAGAAGCGTACTTCCTCCTCGGAGAGTTTGCAACCAAAGAGACAGTCATCAAAGAAAAAGAATCTTTAGGCACGAAAATTAAGGACAAGAGTGGACGCTCTGACCGATTTGAAACGTTTTTGGAGCAGAGAGACTCTGACGGATCAAATCTTTTGAAAGAAATCTGGAACGAAGGTACCCATTTGATGGGCATGCCAAGAGAACAGTGGTTAAATGAAATGCTGGACTATAGTATTGGAGATAATTATCCGTATCCTGAACGTGTACTTAGGGCCTGCGAGCAGCCGATTAAACAGTACCTTCATCATGAACTGTTTTCAAAAGACTCTGTTCCCTTTGATATCTTTGCGGTAGAAGGTGGAACAGCCGGTATAGTTTACACGTTCAAGTCACTGGTTAATAATCACTTGCTTGAGCCCGGAGATAAAATTGCGCTGATGATTCCCACCTTTGCCCCATATATGGAAATACCGGAACTACCTGAATATGGTTTTGATGTGGAATACATTCGCTCAGAAATGATGACGATAAACGGCCAGTCCAGTTATCAGTTTGCTGAAAAAGAACTGGACCGATTAAGAAATCCGGAAATTAAAGCGGTCTTTGTCGTTAATCCGAGTAATCCGACAGCGAATTCCATTTATGATGATTCCATCGATCAGATGAAGGATATTGTGGCAAAAGACAATCCGGATCTGATGATTCTTTCGGATGACGTGTATGGAACATTTTTGAAAAAATTCACATCTCTATTTACTGCTTTACCATATAATACAGCCTGTATTTATTCGTATTCTAAATATTTTGGTGCGACAGGCTGGCGAATAGGAACGATTGCTCTAGCAAAAGATAATGTCTTTGACAGGCTGTTGAAAGAACTGCCGGAAGACAAGTTAGAGGAACTGGATGAACGCTATGGGACGCTTACATCCGACCCGCGTGCCATTTCCTTTATTGATAGAATGGTTGCCGACAGCCGTTCTGTTGCGTTAAATCATGCAGCAGGTCTTTCTGCGCCGCAGCAGGTCATGATGACTTTGTTCAGTTTGTATGCTCTACTGGATGAGACAGACAAGTACAAAGACGAAGTGATGCAGGTCTGCCAGAAGCGCGGCCAGCTGCTGTATGAATCCATCGGTTTAACCATGCCTATTGAAGAATACAATACAGCCTATTACTGTGAGATTGATTTTGACTGGTGGCTGACTAAACGTTATGGTACAGAATTCAAGTCCTTTATTCAGGAAAATTGGACGATGACCGATATTGTTGCCAGGCTGGCGGAAGAAGAACGTCTCATGCTGCTGAAATCCGAAGCTTTCGGATCAAGCAAGTGGACGGTGCGCGTGTCTCTGGCTAATCTGGAAACGAAAGCTTACAAGGAAATTGGTACCCGAATTAATGCGATGATGGACCGGATGTATGAACGTTTTCTTCTAATCGAAGAGTAAATAAAAAACAGGATGCTGACCCTCTGGGCCGGCATCCTGTTTTTAAAGTTTTAACTGAAAAGTTTATTCTACAGTTACTGATTTTGCAAGGTTACGAGGTTTATCCACATCGTTACCGCGGTGAAGGCTGCAGTAGTAAGATAAAAGCTGTGTCGGAATGACACTGACTAATGAAGACAAGAGAGGGTTCACTTTCGGCATGACAATATGATCATCGGGACGGTCCAGGCCATCCATGGAAATAACCATTGTGTGAGCGCCACGTGCTTTCGTTTCCTGAAGGTTACCACGTGTATGACCAGCAACACCTTTTTCAGTAACTAAAGCAATCACGGGTGTTCCTTCTTCGATAAGAGCAATGGTACCGTGTTTCAGTTCTCCGGCAGCAAAACCTTCTGTTTGAATATAGGAAATTTCCTTCAATTTCAATGCCGCTTCTAAGGCAACATGGTAATCCATTCCGCGACCGATATAAAATGCATTTCTAGTGATGCTTAAGAAATCAGACGCAAGGGATTCGATGGTATCTTTTTCATCGACCAGCGCCTGCATCGCATTGGCAACAATACCTAGATCCTGAATCATAGTCGCTTCTTTAATCAGTCCTTTTTCTCTTCCAACAACTTCAGACAGTATCGCAAGTACAGCAATTTGAGCTGTATAAGCTTTTGTTGATGCGACAGCGATTTCCGGTCCAGCATGCAGCAGGAGAGTATAGCTTGATTCTCTTGACAGAGTAGAGCCGGCGACGTTGGTAACTGTTAATGACGGGTAGTTCATTTCATTCATCTTAACCAGCACTTGACGACTGTCGGCTGTTTCTCCACTTTGAGAAATAAAGATGAAAAATGGATTTTCCGGCAGCAATGGTGTGTTGTAGCCGAATTCACTTGAAACATGAACCTCTGTCGGGATATTGGTCATTTCTTCTATCAGTTGTTTACCAACGAGTCCGGCATGGTAGCTTGTTCCAGCAGCAATGATGTACACGCGGTCAGATTTCATCAGTTCAGATACAATAGCTGGATCAATTGACAGGTTACCGTCTGCGTCCTGGTATTTCTGAACCAGTCGACGCATAACTGCCGGCTGTTCATCAATTTCTTTCAGCATATAATAAGGATAAGTACCTTTTTCAAGATCATTGGAATCCAGTTCAGCTGTATAAGATTCTCGTTCAATGCGTTCGCCGGAGTAGTTTTCGATACTCAACTCGTCCTTAGTAACAATAGCAATTTCTTTGTCCATCAGTTCAACAAATTGATTGGTTTCTTTTATCATTGCCATGGCATCCGAACAGATAACGTTGAAGCCGTCGCCTTTACCTAGAAGCAGAGGGCTCTTGTTCTTAGCAGCGTAGACCACTTCTGGATCAGTATTATCAACCAGTGCAATGGCATAAGATCCTTCTAAAGCAACAATCGCTTTTTTAAAGGCATCAATGGTGTCTAAATCTTCCGTTTCAGAGAACCAGGCAATCAGTTGTACAATTATTTCTGTATCTGTCTCACTGACCAATTCAACGTCTTCCAGGTAAGCATCTTTTACTTCCTGATAGTTTTCAATTACACCGTTATGAACAATTGTAAAGCGGCCATCAGTCGACTGATGCGGGTGAGCATTACGCACGCTTGGTTCACCGTGTGTTGCCCAGCGCGTATGCCCGATTCCGGCATTTGCCTCAACTGAGTTATCCACTTTATCTCGCAAGGCTGCGATTCTGCCTTTTTCTTTAAATAGATGTCCGTTGTTTTCTTCATTAATAACATAAATCCCCGCTGAGTCGTATCCGCGGTACTCCAGTTTCTCTAATCCGTGAAGTAAAATTTCCTTTGCATCTCTTGATCCGATATAGCCTACGATTCCGCACATATCTAAATCCCTACTTTCTATATTTTTGTCGAAGACCACTATGTAAAGTGGTATAGTTGTGAAAATCATGCGTGTTTGTTTGGTATACTTTGATAAGCAGTATAATAATATAGGCAATTAATATAAAAGTCAACGCTTTTATCTCGCTTATTATAAAGTGGTATAGCTGGAATACTTTAGTTAATAAAAAATAAGTAAAGAGACAGCTTTATACATAATAAGGAGGATAGGCTTTATAGTCAACACTCAGGGCTTAAAATAGATGATATTAACGTGCTTTTTACATGAAATGTAAATAAATTGTCATCATTTTTCATCTGTGGTATGATTACTTCGAGCGAAACAGATAGTTTATCTAGTTGTCTCTTTATAAATAGAGGCAGTAAATTAGGAGGGAAAATGAACAGATGGATTATAAAAAATTAATAGGTCTACTGGCGGTTTCTACACTTGCCTTAGCAGCGTGTGATACTGATGAAGATCCTAGTCCGGATCCGGATATTGATGGAGTAGACGAAGATGAAGAGTTGAATGGAGACGTAGACTCATCAGACGAAGATGCTGACGACGTTGATACCGACGAAGATGCAGATACAGATGAAGATACTGACACTGATGATGAAGGTGAATCTTCCGGTCAAAGCGCCCACGATATCATTGACGGTATTGGAAGTGACTTAGGCTATACATCAAGCATTGAACTAGAAATTACAGGCGGAACTTGGAGCCAGGACGGTTATGTCTTTACTCCTGAAGATGGGGAAGCGACTGTAAACGGTTCGGCAGCTGCTGAAGACGATGTTTATGCATTTGTTCTTCAAGAAGGTGAAGTAGTCGACAAACCTGAAGTAGAAGATGGCGCATTTACTTACACAGCTTCTGCTGAAGATGAAGACCAGGAATATCAAATCGGTGTATCCGATGAAGATTTATGGGAAGTCGGCGATGAAGGCGACCCTGAAGAATTAGTCAGATGGGAAAATGTCATTATCCTCGCACCTGACAGCGAATAATAATAATAAAACCAGAGAATTCTCTTGAGCGAGGAGATTCTTTGGTTTTTATTTTGTTATACTTTCTTCATGTTTTTTATACTCTTTTTGATGTATACTTTACGGAAACCAATTAATTAAAGGACTGACTGACTTATGCAATGGCTTCAAAAAATACTGTTCTATATGAACGGTCGATATGGCTACGATGAATTCTCAAAATTCCTGATTATATTAGGGCTGGTCTTTGGAATTATGTCAAACTTCGCTGGCGGCATATGGGTATCTGCTGCAGGTATCGCTATTATTGCTTTTGGCGTATTGAGAATAGTGTCCAAAGAAAAGAATAATAGATACAAGGAACTGACTAAATACCTGGCAGTAAAACATAAAGTTCAGCACATCTATCGCAAAGGCAAAAACAGATGGGTGCAGAGAAAAGCTTATAAATTTGTGAAGTGTCCAAACTGTAAGCAGAAATTGCGTATACCCAGAGGGAAAAAGAAACTGAAAGTGACCTGTCCTTCCTGTAAACAGTCATTTATTAGAAAAAGCTAGGCGGTAAAGCCGATTGAAAGAAAAAATTGTGATATAATATAAAATAAAAACTGGACGAGCTTTCGTTCAGCTTTTTTGCATGTAAAAAGAGTTTAAGGAGTTAAATAAAATATGAAACTAATTGTCGGACTCGGAAACCCAGGGGCAAAGTATGCTCAGACGAAGCATAATATTGGCTTTATTACTCTGGACGAGATAGCTTACCAGAAAGGCTGGGCCTTCAATCGGAGTAATTTTGAATCTGTTTATGCAGAAGGCCTGGTGGGTACGGAAAAAGTAATGTTAATTAAACCTCAGACCTACATGAACGAGTCAGGTCGTTCAGTTAGCCAGTGGCTGGATTACTATGATTTGACTGAAGATGATCTGACTGTCATTTACGATGACATGGATTTGCCTGTTGGTAAAATCCGTCTGAGACAAAAAGGGGGGGCCGGGGGACATAATGGCATTAAAAGCCTCATTGATCACCTCGGAACCAAACAGTTTAACCGCTTGAGAATTGGGGTAGACAGACCGTATGAGAGTCAGTCGGTGGTGTCACATGTGCTGAGTCCCTTTCACAAATCGGTGCATGAAGAGGTGCTTTTCTCCGTCAAAAAAGCGGCCGACGCTGCGCTTTACTGGGCAGAAGGAAACACATACGCTGACACAATGACGCGATTCAATTAAAGAAAACAAAAAGGAGAGCAAAAGTGGCTGATTTAAATACATTGTTAAGTGAGCAGCCTGCTGTCAGAGAAGTTTTTGATTTGGTGAAACCAGGGCAGAAACAACTGATTACCGGACTGGCAGGATCTGCGCGCACACTTATATTAAAGTCGTTATTTGAAAAGCAGAATGAACAAGTAGTGGTCGTGACGCAAAATGTCTACTATGCCAATCAATTATTAGCCGATTTAACTGGTCTCATACCTGAGGACCAGCTTTTTCTGTTTGCAGTAGATGACATGATTCATGCAGAAATGTCCATATCTTCACCGGAGTCACGAGCTGAACGCGTCAAGGCACTTGACTTCCTCTTGTCTGGACGCCCGGGTGTGGTTATCACGCCACTGGCGGGGGCAAGGAAGTTGCTTCCAGAGCCGGAACGCTTTAAACAGTCGGAACTGACTTTCCACCTAGGTGACGAGGTAGACAGAGACCATATTCAGCGCAAGCTGACTGAAATGGGATTCAGGCGTGAACAGAAAGTATCAGCGCCGGGCGAGTTCAGTATTCGCGGAGGCATTGTAGATGTTTATCCTCTAACCGAAGAGTTCCCCGTACGAATTGAACTCTTCGATGTGGAAGTAGATTCGCTTCGCTATTTCGATGCTGATTCACAGCGCTCTCAGCAGACCATCGAAGAGGTCAAGCTGATTCCGGCGACGGATACACTCTTTTGCATAGACGATAAGGACAGAATTGTTAAAGCATTAAGTCAATCTTTGACGCAATCACTCAAGAAGATGAAAGACGAAGAAACAAAGGAAAGCCTCTCGCAGACAGTTACCACACTTTTGGATGCGCTTGAAAATGAAGAGTATTCGGAAGAGCTGGTGCGCTTTGCAGATTTTCTTTACGGTCAGACCAATACGCTAACCGATTATATGTCGGAAACCGCCATACTGGTGATGGATGAGTATCCGAGAATCATTGAGAATGAAGCACGACTGGATGAGGAAGAAGCCGATTGGGTGACGTCTCAGCTTGAACTGGGGCACGTCCTGCATAATCAGGCATTTTCTCATCATTTTAGAGACAGCCTTAAGCAGGTAACTCAGAGTCAAGTGTATTTCTCCCTCTTTCAAAAAGGAATGAAGGGGCTGCATCTGAATGCCATTCATCCTTTCCAGTACCGGACCATGCAGAAGTTTTTCGGTCAGATGAATCTGGTCAAAACTGAGATGGAACGCTGGCAGAAGCAACACTATACTGTAGTAGTAATGACGGAAGATGACGAACGGGCTGAGAAAGTCAATCAGACCTTGTTGAATTTTGAAATCCCCAGCACCTTGGCGGATAGCAGTAAATTGACACGAGAAGCGATTCAGGTTGTCAGCGGGACGGTTCAAAACGGCTTTGAGCTCCCGCACGAAAAACTGGCCGTTTTGACAGAAAAAGAACTCTTTAACAGAATCCCGAAGAAAAAAGCCAGACGTCAGAATCTGTCCAATGCAGAAAGACTGAAAAGTTATTCCGAGCTGAACAAAGGTGATTACGTGGTGCATGTCAACCACGGAATCGGTCAGTTTACCGGGATGGAAACGATGGAGATAGGAGGCGTTCACCAGGATTACTTGAGTGTCGTCTATAAGGATTCCTCCAAGCTCTTTATTCCGGTCACCCAGTTGAACCTGCTTCAGAAGTATGTGTCCTCCGAAGGAAAATCGCCTAAACTGAACAAACTAGGTGGGACTTCCTGGGCGAAGACGAAGAAGAAAGTTGCTTCGCAGGTAGAGGATATAGCGGATGAGCTGGTTGAACTATACGCTGAACGTGAACGGAAAAAAGGGTACGCCTTTTCAAAAGACAATGCTTATCAGAATGAATTTGATGATGCTTTTCCTTACACTGAAACCCCTGATCAGTTGAGAACAATCAAAGAAGTGAAGAAAGACATGGAAAATGACAAGCCAATGGATCGCCTGCTTGTAGGAGATGTGGGGTACGGTAAAACGGAAGTGGCGATGCGGGCAGCCTTCAAGGCCATCCAGGACGGCAAGCAAGTAGCTTTTCTGGTTCCGACTACTGTCCTCGCTCAGCAGCATTATGAAACGATGCTCGAACGCTTTGCGGATTTCCCTGTCGAAATTGGTCTCTTGAGCCGCTTCAGGACAGGAAGCCAGTTAAAGGAAACCGTCGACAAGCTGAAAAAAGGGCGCATTGATGTAGTCGTGGGGACACACCGAGTTTTGTCGAAAGACATTACCTTTCAGGATTTGGGTCTACTAATTGTGGATGAAGAACAGCGCTTTGGAGTGAAACATAAAGAACGTCTGAAGCAGCTGAAAAACGAAGTGGATGTGCTGACACTGACTGCAACGCCTATTCCTCGAACGCTGCATATGTCGATGCTTGGGGTAAGAGATTTATCCGTTATTGAGACGCCGCCGGCTAACCGGTATCCAGTCCAAACGTATGTAATGGAAATGAACGGACTGGTGGTAACGGAATCAATCCAAAGAGAAATGGCTCGTGGCGGTCAAGTGTTTTATTTGCATAATCGCGTCAGTACCATTGAAAAACGAGTCGATGAAATCCAGCAGCTCGTACCGGATGCGCGTATTGCGCATGCCCATGGACAAATGACAGAAGTGCAGCTGGAAAATGTGCTGTTTCAGTTTATCCAAGGGGAGTATGATGTGCTGGTCACTACCACCATTATTGAAACTGGTGTGGATATTCCCAACGTTAATACACTGATAGTTGAAGATGCAGATCATATGGGGCTGTCCCAGCTTTATCAACTGAGGGGACGCGTGGGGCGGAGTAGCCGAATCGCCTATGCCTACTTTATGCATCAGCCGAATAAGGTCTTAACAGAAGTCAGTGAAAAACGCCTGCAGGCCATTAAGGACTTTACCGAACTAGGTTCAGGATTTAAAATAGCCATGCGGGATTTGGCCATCAGAGGAGCTGGAAACCTCCTAGGTCAGCAGCAGCACGGCTTCATTGACAGTGTTGGTTTTGATTTATACAGTCAGATGCTGGAAGAAGCTGTTGCGAGAAAACGAGGCGACAAGGCTGTCAAGAAAACACTGGTTGAAATTGATTTATCACTGGATGCCTATATTCCCGGAACCTATGTAGCCGATGAGCGGCAGAAAATTGAACTGTACAAGCGAATCAGACAGTTTGAAAGTGATGATGACTATGTTGAACTGCAGGATGAGCTGATTGATCGATTCGGCGAATACCCACAGGAAGTCTCAGACCTGCTATCAGTCGGTTTGCTGAAAATGTACAGTGAGCGTGCTCTGATTGAGCAGATTAAACGCGATGGCAATAAAATTTCAGTCATCTTCTCCAATGCGGGAACATCACGACTGCCGCTGCCGGAAGTCTTTAAGGCCTTGAAGGATGTTCATTTGAAAACAGATATGCAGGCTGAAGAACGTCTGACAATAGAGTTCAAGTTGACCAGACGGACAACAGAAAATGAATTCCTGGATGCCTTGACTGAATTTACTCGAAATACAGCTAAACAGCTTGCAGCGAATGAGAAAGCCGAAGAAGGTTCTGGAAAAAACGAGACAGTGGAATAAAAAATAATTAGTATAAACTTGACGGGAGGCCATATGAATAGGATACGAATCGTCAATGTGATGTCAGCTGAGAAAAGGGAACTGTCCCCCTTTCTGCCTGACTTGCTGAAAGAATACAAACACATCTGGGTTAATGCCTCTGCAAAAGACTTAGTGAGTGAGCTTGTTGAAAAAGAACTGCCTGATGACAGTATCAGTGTAAAAACTTTGCAGAACAATAATGATGCAGACAATTCAGATGACAGCATTGCCAAAGAATTAAGCCGCGCTGCCGACAAGGGTGATGTGCTGTATGGAATCATCGGCCATCCGCTAGTCGAGGAAAGTGCTGTAAAAAAAGTCGCGAAGCTGGCTCAACATGTTGAGCTCACTTTGGAGGGAACCGCTGAAAAGTCGCTCATATCATTACTAATTAATCAGCACTCCGAAGGCTTCCAGCTGCTGCCTGCTTCTCAACTGAATGCTGACACAGTCCAAACGGGTCAGCACGTGGTCATTAACCGGTTGTCTTTAAATGCAACGGTCAGAGAGGCCGGTTTAACGTTGAAAGAAAAGTATCCAGCTGATTATGAGTGTGCATTCTTAATTAAAAAGCAGAAGAACACTTATCGTCTTCGCTGGCTCAGTTTACAGCAAGCAGCTATGTTTACAGATGAAGAGCTGGAAGAAGCAGATGTACTGTATCTTCCACCTTTGGAAATAGATGAACAGATAAGGTCTCTTTCAACACTGCAGTACTATATAGATGAAGTGACTGGCTCTGGCGGGGACGTCTGGATAAGAGAGCAGACTGCCCATTCCCTTATACAGTACCTCCGAGAAGAAACAGAAGAATTAGTAGAAGCCATTAAAAAAGAGGACCGGGAAAACTGGAAAGAGGAACTGGGTGATGTGCTTGTCCAGATACTCTATCAGACCAGCATTGCCGAAAAAGCCAATCAGTTTACATTTGAAGATGTGCTCGAAGAAATTAACCGTAAAATCAGAAGGCGCCACCCGCATGTGTTTGATGGTGTCGAAGCGAACACCCCCGAAGAAGTAGACGCTCTGTGGCAAAAAATAAAACTGGAAGAAAAGAGGCTGAAAAAATGAGACTGGATAAATTTTTAAAAGTATCCCGAATTATAAAAAGACGATCAGTAGCGAAAGAAATAGCGGATAAAGGCCGCATCCTTGTAAATGACAAACCGGCAAAATCATCGACCAATGTAGCTGTTGGCGATGAACTGACCATACATTTTGGAAACAAAACGCTGGTAGCCAAAGTTGAAGACATCAGAGATACGACTAAAAAAGATGAAGCGAAAGATTTGTATACCATTGTAGAAGAAACAACCAAATCAATCGATGATTAGTAAGCAATCGAGTAACTAAATGCCATACAATTAAGTGTGCCGTCCATTTTAAAAAGGGCCGCACACTTTTTTAATAGACAGTTAATCTTCAGCAGGGGTGTCAAAGACAAGCTCATAAGCTGAAGTAGAATGTGACAATATCCAAAACACCTTAGTTCCAGCTTTTAATGGAGGGGGTTTCTTGCTATACTTTATTCACCAGACGTGCAAAAAAAGGAGCAGTTACTTATGGGTGATAAAAAGCAGCGTATCAAACACTTGAACAATTCTTATGCTGAGTCAAAAACATTGGAGACATTTCGTGCACAGAAACATAAAAGAAAGCTGAAAAGACGCATGCAGTTTATTGTAGCGATCGGTCTTTTACTGGTATTGCTGGTAGGCAGTTCGCTCATAAAAAGTTACATAAGGCTTCAGGAACTTGATGAACAGCGCGTCGTTGCTGAACAGGAACTGGAATCGCTTGGTCTTCAGCAGGAGGAGCTGGATTACTATATCAGTCTTCTTGAAGATGAGGAATATGTCGCAAAACTTGCCAGAAGCGAATACTACCTCACTAAAGACAATGAAATCGTCTTTAGTTTCCCAGACGACAGAAAGCCTGACCATTTGGAAGCAGCAGATGAAGGAGACGAGCTGGACGAATTAATAGAAGAAGATGACTAAGACACGAACATTACCAGGGGAATTGGTAATAATCTTTATGTTACACCTTTATTATGAAAATTTAACATGGTATAATGAATCCAAATTATTTAGGAGGCAACTTAGAAAACATGTCAATTGAAGTGGGAAGCAAAGTAGAAGGTAAAGTTACGGGTATAGCGAATTTTGGTGCATTTATCGATTTAGGCAACAACAAAACCGGTTTAGTGCATATCAGTGAAGTATCGGATAGTTATGTAGAAAACATTAACGAAGAGCTTGAAGTAGGTCAGACCGTTACAGTTAAAGTATTATCCATTGCACCTGATGGAAAAATCGGCTTGTCCATCCGTAAAGCGCAGGATAAACCGGCTGAAGAGCCTACACGATCAAAAGCACCAAGTCGTGAGCGCCAGAGTTCTTCCAACAAGCGCAGCTCAGCTCCTAAAAAACAGGACTTTGATTCATTGATGAGTTCTTTCCTTAAAGACAGCGAAGACCGCTTGACTTCAATTAAACGTAATACTGAAAGTAAGCGCGGCGGACGCGGTGGAAGAAAAGGTTAATTTAGAATAAACCATAAAAAAGGGTTTAGGGTGAGTCCCTGAACTCTTTTTAATTGTCTGATTACAGAAAAAGGGGTGAGCGAATGGCGTTACTCTCTGATTTTACCAGCCAGGTGAGCGAAGCGTATTACTGGGAAACAAACCAGACTGTGATTGTAGGCGTTTCGGGTGGCCTCGACTCCATTGTGCTGCTGGATATGCTGGTTCACCTCCCTCAAAAACTGAAGCCTGCTGTACACGTGGCGCATATCAACCATCAGCTGAGAAAAGAAGCTGACGAGGAAGAGGCTTTTGTGAAGCAGTTGTGTGCAGCTTATGATGTACCTTGTTCTATTCATAAATGGGACCGAACGCTTCATCCAAAGGCGGGGATAGAAAAGGCCGCAAGAGAAGTGCGGTATACTTTTTTTGAAAAAGTAGCCAAAAAGCACAAGAGTTCAATTGTTTTGACTGCTCATCATAGAGATGATCAAGTGGAAACAGTACTGATGCGGTTTGTAAGAGGGAACTCACTTGATGAACTTACCGGGATGGAAAGAAAAAGACAGGATAACAAACTGACGATTATTCGTCCGCTGCTCTCTTTTTCAAAAGACGCTTTGCATGATTATGCTTTAGACCGCCAGTTGACCTGGCACGAAGATCAGACGAATCAGTCTGACGACTACACCAGAAACAGATTCAGACATAAAGTTCTACCTATGCTCAGGCAGGAAAATGACCAGGTGGATGAGCACATTTTTACATTTGCTGAGGAGATATCAGGACTATTAAGTCTGGTTGAGCCACTTGTTAATGAGAAACTCAGTCAGACGATGGTGCTTTCGGAAGAAGAAATACAAATTGACCGGAAAGCTTTCCTCGAACTGGATATGCAGCTTCAAAAGAGAGTGCTGGAGCAGGCTGTGAAAAACTGGTCGGAACAGGATGTTTATCTAATGAAACGAAATCATTCAGCGCTGCTGATGGACTGGCTGAAATCCTCGCCTCCGCATTCTTCACTAAACTTGCCGAATGGCTTGTTTGCAGTGAGAGAGTATGAAGCAGTGCGGCTGACTTATGAAATGGCCAGCCACCTATCTAAAGGGGACTGGCCAAGTACTCGCGAGCAGTACGAACTCTCACCGGGTCACCGGGTACAACTCTCCAATGAAGAAGCAATAAGTCTGGTGAGTCTGGACACGTTTAATGCTTTATCTAACGGAAAAGCCACGCGAGTCATGTACCTGAATTTAAAAGACGAGCAGCTCCCGCTGACCATCAGACACCGCATGAATGGAGACCGGATGACCGTGAAAGGCATGAAGGGAACCAAAAAAGTTAAAGACATCTTTATTGACCAGAAAGTTCCTTTAAAAATGAGGGATGAGGTATGGGTCGTTACTGACCAGACAGACGATATTTTATGGCTCATAGGCCACAAAGAATCTGCATTGTCACTTGACCCTATAACTGATACAATAAGCTACGTACTTGTGTACGAATACAAAAAATAATGACCAATAAACGATTAAATGATGAAGGAGACGAACTAATGAAAAAAGATATGGAAAGCATTTTAATTTCTGAAGAAGAAATCCAGGAAAAAGTGAAAGAACTGGCTGGCGTATTGAAAGAAGAATATGATGGGAAAAATCCTTTGTTAGTTGGTGTATTAAAAGGCGGACTGCCTTTCATGGCTGACCTGATAAAACATATGGACATGTATCTTGAAATTGATTTTATGGATGTATCCAGTTATGGAAACGATACAGTCTCTTCAGGAGAAGTTAAAATACTGAAAGATCTGGACACAAATGTAGAGGGACGTCATGTCCTCTTTGTGGAAGATATTATTGATACAGGCGGCACATTAGCGTATCTTAAAGACTTATTCAAATACCGTAAAGCTGCATCTGTTAAAATCGTCACACTGCTGGACAAACCCACTGGACGTAAAATTGACATCAATGCAGACTGGGTAGGTTTTACCGTTCCGCATAAATTTGTTGTCGGATATGGACTGGACTACGCTGAAAATTACCGTAATCTTCCTTTCATTGGTATCCTGAAACCGGAAATTTATCAGTAAGCTGAGTCATTCCCCTTCTCTAAGAAGACTCGCACGCTGACTTTCGCTGTGAAATCGGGAAACGTCAAACAAAATTCATAGTCAAAAAAAGTCAAGTGTGGTAACATAGTGGGGTATATTATTTTAAGTAAGTAATCTTAAAGTTTAAACATTTAAACTAAGTAGATAGATGGAGGATGACATGAAGAAAGGATTTTTCAAAAGTGGCCTCTTCTACGTCATCGTGTTTCTTGCAGTTATCGGAATTGCAAGTTGGGCGACTAGTGGCGGTCAGGATCAGGCATCAGAAGGCGTAAGTTCGACTGAATTTATTGAGTTTCTGGAAGAAGATCGAGTAGAGGAATTACAAATACAGCCCACTGCGGGAGTGTATGAAATCAGAGGACAATTTCGTGAAGGACAGGAAGTAGAAGTTGAAGAAGACCAGAATGTTACGATATTCGGTGGTCTTGATCAACAGGAAACGACCCGCTTCACGACATTTATTTTAGTTAACGATACAGTAGTAGAAGAAATGTATGGATTGGCACGGGCAAACGATGTCAATATCGTTTCCATAGAAGAGCCCACAACAGGTATCTGGACAAGCCTGCTGTTCTCATTCCTGCCACTCTTGCTGTTTGTCGGATTCATTTACTTTATGATGGGTCAGGCCGGACAAGGCGGCGGAGCAGGTGGAGGCCGAGGGGTTATGAACTTCGGTAAATCCAAAGCGAAAGAAAGCGATGCGAAAACAAGTAAAGTACGCTTTTCTGACGTAGCTGGTGCAGATGAAGAAAAAGAAGAACTAGTGGAAGTTGTAGAATTCCTTAAAGACCCAAGACGCTTCGCGAACCTTGGTGCACGTATTCCTGCCGGTGTTCTCTTAGAGGGTCCCCCTGGTACAGGTAAGACACTTCTTGCAAAAGCTGTAGCGGGTGAAGCCGGTGTGCCGTTCTTCTCTATATCCGGTTCGGAATTTGTAGAGATGTTTGTCGGTGTCGGTGCGAGCCGAGTGCGTGATTTGTTCGAGAACGCCAAGAAGACTGCGCCGTCCATCATCTTTATTGATGAGATTGATGCCGTTGGACGCCAGCGTGGAGCTGGAATGGGTGGCGGACACGATGAACGTGAACAGACGCTGAACCAGTTATTGGTTGAGATGGATGGATTTACGGGTAATGAAGGTGTGATTGTCATTGCCGCGACTAACAGACAAGACGTACTGGATCCGGCGTTACTCAGACCCGGTCGTTTTGATAGACGTATTATGGTTGGCAGACCGGACGTTAAAGGCCGTGAAGCTATCCTTAAGGTACACTCCAAGAATAAGCCGATTTCTCCGGATGTTGATTTGAAAGTCATTGCTCGTCAGACACCTGGATTCTCGGGTGCGGATCTTGAAAACCTGCTGAACGAATCAGCTCTGGTTGCGGCCAGACGTGACAGTAAACAGATTGAAGAGATGGATCTTGATGAAGCGCATGACCGAGTTATTGCAGGTCCTGCTAAGAAAGACCGAGTGATTTCCGATACAGAGCGTGGAATGGTAGCGTATCACGAAGCAGGTCATACAATCGTTGGTCTGGTCTTAAGCGATGCACGTATTGTTCATAAGGTGACTATTGTTCCTCGAGGACGTGCTGGTGGTTATGCGATCATGCTTCCGAAAGAGGATCGCTTCCTGATGACGAAAAAAGAGCTGTTTGAACAGATTGTTGGACTATTAGGTGGACGTGTAGCTGAAGAAATCATTTACAATTCTCAGTCAAGCGGTGCCTCCAACGACTTCCAGCAGGCGACTCAAATTGCCCGAAGCATGGTTACTGAATATGGTATGAGTGACCTTCTGGGTCCTGTACAGTATGAAGGCGGGGGTCAAGTATT
The DNA here is from genome assembly GCF_054784355.1 of Alkalibacterium psychrotolerans. Lineage (NCBI taxonomy): Bacteria > Bacillati > Bacillota > Bacilli > Lactobacillales > Carnobacteriaceae > Alkalibacterium > Alkalibacterium psychrotolerans. The sequence goes on from NZ_BAAGPH010000034.1 coordinate 183,311, forward strand.
CCTTGGACGAGACTATTCTCAGTCGAAGGCTTACTCTGAACAGTTTGCCTATCAGATTGACCAGGAAATTCTGCGTATCCTGAACGAAGCACATGCAGAAGCTAAGCGTATTCTGGAAGAGCACAAAGATGCCCATGCACTTATTGCTCAGAAACTTCTGGAAGTAGAAACCCTGGATGAGAAACAAATCAAGTCTCTATTTGAAGAAGGCGAAATGCCTAAAAAAGACAAGAAAAAACCGTCCGAGTTTCCTCGCGAAAGTGAAGAAGCCGAACGTGACCCTGAAGAAGAACAGATAGGAACATCTTTTGAAGAGGTTAAAGCGGCAAGAGAAGAGAAAGAAAAAGAGCGAGAAGAATTATATGAAGATGATGATTCTGATTCTAATAAAGAAAAAGAAGCCGATTCATCTGATATAGATAAAGGCGCAGACGAAGACGACGAACCAAAAGAGTAACACCTAAAGAAGAGGAGGCGATTTATAGCCCTCCTCTTCTTTCAATGTAGAAAGCATTCTAAAAAGGACGTGACAATAGTGTCAGATAAATTGATTAAAGCCTTAGGCTACAACGATCAGATTAGAGTATATGTAATAGATGCTACAGATATGATAAGAGAAGCGCAGATAAAGCACGACACATGGAGTGCTGCGACAGCGGCTCTAGGTCGAGCAATGGTTGGAACAACCTTGCTGGGCGCTACGTTAAAAGGCGAAGAAAAACTGACTGTCCGTATTGACGGCGGCGGCCCGGTCGGCTATCTGCTGGTCGACAGCAACGGCAAGGGGGAAACTAAAGGCTACATCAAACACCCGCAAGTCAGCCTTGACTTAAACGCGCAGGGTAAACTGGATGTCAAAGGAGCCGTCGGAACAGATGGGATGCTGACAGTAAGCAAGGACCTTGGGATGAAAGAGGCCTTTGTTGGCCAGGTTCCTCTAGTCAGTGGTGAGCTTGGCGAGGACTTTACCTACTATATGGCAAATTCCGAGCAGGTGCCTTCCGCTATAGGTCTTTCTGTACTGGTAAATCCGGATGAAACAGTTAAAGCAGCAGGAGGTTTCATGATTCAGGTTCTGCCGGATGCAGAAGAAGAAACGATTGCCAAGCTTGAAGAAACCATAAGCAACCTTCCACTGGTTTCTCACCTCATGGATGAAGGAGAAAGTCCGGAAGAGATACTTGAACGCTTGGTGTCTGATGGAACGGCTCGAGTAGTCGATACTATGCCTGTTTCCTTTACGTGTGACTGTTCAAAAGATCGCTTCAGAGATGCTTTGGTCACCCTGGGCGAAAAAGAACTGCAGGAAATGATTGATGAAGATCACGGAGCAGAAGCGGTCTGTCATTTCTGCAGAAGTGAATATCATTTCAGTGAAGCCGATTTGGAAGAACTGATTGAAGAAACGAAAAAGGCAAAAGAGTAATCGTTTGTCACGCTGATTTGTCTTTAAGACTTTAATCAGTTATGGTAATATAGTTCAGAATGAATGAAAGACTACTTTGAAACTGTGTTTTAGGCCTATCGGACCTGCCAGCAGTTTCTGTGAATGAGTTTAAATAGGTAGAAGGAAAGCACATAATTTAAATTAATTAGAATGAATGAAATGGAGTGACTTAGGTGTCTGAAGAAAACGTTAATCAAGAAACAGTTACGGACCAGATTCTCGTTCGACGTGAAAAGATGAATGAACTGAGAGAACGTGGAGTGGACCCTTTTGGGGGACGCTATGAACGGTCTCATTTTTCAAGTGACCTGCATGATTCATATGAGAGTGAATCCAAAGAGTCCTTATCGGAAGCGGGTATAGTTGTTAAAGTTGCCGGTCGAATGATGACCAAACGTGGAAAAGGTAAAGCCGGATTTGCACACTTGAAAGACAAGAACGGATCCATTCAACTGTATGTCAGAAAAGATGCAGTAGGAGACGAGCAGTATGAAAGTTTCAAGACAGCCGATTTAGGCGACTTCTTTGGTGTAGAAGGAACAGTAATGAAAACCAATACGGGTGAAGTGACGGTCCGTGCAACTAACCTGACTTACCTTTCTAAAGCACTCAGACCCATGCCTGACAAATACCATGGCCTGACAAATGTTGAACAGAAGTACCGCCAGCGTTACCTGGACCTGATTGCAAATGAAGAAAGTTATGACCGCTTTACTAAACGCAGTCAAATCATTCAGGAAATCCGTAACTACTTGAATAACCTGGATTACCTTGAAGTGGAAACACCTCTCCTGCACAATTTAGCTGGAGGAGCAGCTGCACGACCGTTTTCTACTCACCATAATGCGCTGGATATGCAGCTCTACTTGCGTATTGCGATAGAACTGCACCTGAAAAGACTGATAGTCGGCGGCATGGAAAAAGTCTATGAAATCGGCCGAGTGTTCAGAAATGAAGGAATTGACACCACGCATAATCCGGAATTTACTATGCTGGAACTCTATACTGCTTTTCATGATGTCGATGATGTCATGGATCTGACTGAGAACTTGATTCAGTCCGTAGCAGAAAAAGTGTTGGGCACTCCTGAGATTTCTTATGGCGAGCATACGATTAAAATTGCTGAAAAATGGGATCGTCGACACATGGTTGATCTGATAAAAGAAGAAACGGGTATTAATTTCTTTGATGATTATTCTGACGAAGAAGCTCGCGCACTGGCTAAAAAGCACAATGTCGAGATTGATGATTACGCCACCTTTGGCCATGTTGTGAATGAATTCTTTGAGAAGTTTGTCGAGCATACTCTGATTCAGCCAACTTTTGTATACGGCCATCCCCTGGAGATTTCGCCATTGGCAAAGAAAAACCAGGAAGATCCGCGTTTTACCGACCGTTTTGAACTCTTTATTGCAAAACATGAATATGCGAATGCCTTCAGTGAGCTGAACGACCCAATCGATCAGCGTGAACGTTTTGAAGCGCAGATGAAGGAAAAAGCTCAAGGGAACGATGAAGCACAGGAAATAGATGAAGACTTTATTGAAGCTCTTGAATACGGAATGCCTCCAACAGGCGGACTCGGAATCGGTATTGACCGTCTGGTTATGCTCTTGACGGACTCACATACTATCCGTGACGTATTGCTTTTCCCGACAATGAAGAACTTAGATTAATATAATATAGAGAAAGGCATTCAGTTTATGATGCTTTTTTTCTATGTTTAAAATAATCACTTCACTGGTCTGAACTCTCTCTGAATAGGTGAATGTACTTCCTGTTCAGCTGCGTAGTGAGTGTTCCATTTAAGCCTGCAGCCAGTTAAACTGGCAATCGTAACCACTTATCTCATAGGCTCAGGTGATTTTCCTCGTAATTAGTAACAGACTATTATAAAATTAACATAAACACAGCTTATTAATTTGTGGAAAGAGGGAGAAAAAATGAAAAAGACAAGGTGGATAAATTTCCTGGGTGGAAACAACTTGCTGTATAGCTTAGTTGTCCTTATTTTACTTGGAATCATATTCTTTTTATATAATCAGGTTGAATACTTATTTACACCTATTCTAGTCATTGTATCGAATATACTTATGCCGTTTGTGATTGCACTACTACTGTATTACCTGTTTAGTCCTTTTATAGATTACCTGGAAAAGAAAAAAGTAAAGAGGATTTATGGTGTAGCCATATTGTACATGCTCCTAATTGGACTAATGGTAGTTGGCATTGGCTCACTCTACCCACTCCTGCGTGATCAGGTCAGCAGCTTTGTGGAAAACATCCCGGAATTTACAGAATCTCTAATTGATTCTGTGACAGGCTGGGTAGCGACTCTGCCTTTTGGAGAAGAAATTGAATCTTTCATTGAGGAAGGGGAAGGCTTTATCGCCTCGATTCCTGATAATTTAGATCAGTATCTGACTGACGGCTTTAGCGGACTATCTACATTTATGAGTGGCTTGACAAATGTTGTGGTGACCATCATCACATTCCCTATTATCCTGTTTTTCCTTCTAAAGGATGAAAAAAGATTTTTCTACGCAGTCCTAGGGATTGTTCCACCTAAATGGAGAGAAGATCTGATTCGAGTATCATCCGAAGTGAATTCACAGGTTGGTGCCTATGTGAAAGGCCAGCTGATTATTGCTTCTTCTATCGGGGTCATGATGTTTATCGGTTTTACCATAATCGGGCTGGAATATAGCGGAGTGCTGGCAATCATAGCAGGTTTCACTTCCATTATTCCTTATATTGGTCCTACTCTTGCCTTTATTCCTGCTCTGGTTATTGCCCTAATGGACTCCTGGTGGATGGTAGTCCAGCTGCTTTTGGTTTGGGCAGTCGTTCAGTTCATTGATGGGAACCTGATTGAACCGAATGTCATGGGTAAACAATTGAACGTTCACCCGTTGACAATCATTATCGTATTACTGGTTATGGGTGATCTCCTTGGGCTTTTCGGTCTGATATTCGGGGTGCCGATTTATGCCATATTGAAAGTAATCGTCGTTCATATGTTCCAGCAGTTTAAAAAACGTTACAATAAATACTATGGGAACGTGGCGGGTGAATATGAAGTCAAACCAATTGAGTTAGCAGTGAGTGGCAATAGAAAGACAGATCCGCAGCTCAAACGAAACATTCAAATTGCCAGACTAAAGAATAAGAAAGAGCATAAAAAAGCTGATAAAGAAAACGAAAATAATGAAGAAGACAAAGGTGAGTAGTCAGCCGAATTGATATAGCAAGAAGTTCCCGGACCTGTAAAAAGGGTGCGGGAACTTTTTTAAGTAATTTTCAAATAAATAAAAGAAATATGTTGACGGGATTTGTAATCGATGGTATTATTAATCTCGTTGCTGCAAAACACTGATGTGTTTAAGTGACAAAATTAAATTCTAAATTATTGTTGACTCTCAGTTAACAATGAGTTATAATTAAATAGCTGTCATACGAGCGGAGGTAACGCTTACAAATTTGATTGATTCAAATTAAATTCCAAAAAAGTGTTGACGTCGAATCGAAACGATGGTATGATATAAAAGTTGCTGCTAAACGCGGTAACGACAAACGAATGAGATAGATCTTTGAAAACTGAACAAAGTAGAAACAACCAAATGTGCAGGTGTCTTCGGTTCAATCTAATTGAATCAAGACAACACAACGAGTTAACACAGTTAACTCACAATTTTTAAATGAGCTTTTCAAACTTAAAACGAGAGTTTGATCCTGGCTCAGGACGAACGCTGGCGGTATGCCTAATACATGCAA